>NZ_JAFCUI010000009.1:0-99413 GCF_049896445.1 Acinetobacter sp. TWP2-2-3 | reverse complement strand
ATTTCTTCGCACATACAGTTGCAATTGCAGCTGTTAAAGTTGTTTTACCATGGTCAACGTGACCAATTGTGCCCACGTTAACGTGTGGCTTATTACGTTCAAACTTAGCCTTAGCCATGAGATCTTCCTTTTTAAACTACTCATGCAGGATCACTGCATGAGCACTTGGTTTTTAACTATGAATTAGTTTGGGCTTATAGTAATCGAAAGATTACTCGTCGTCACCTTTTTTACCGCCAGACTGGAATTTAGAAATGATGCCTTCAGCCACGTTACGTGGAGTTTCAGCATATTTAGCAAATTCCATAGAGTATGTTGCACGGCCTTGAGACATAGAACGCATTTGAGTCGCGTAACCAAACATCTCAGCAAGTGGAACCTCAGCTTTAATTGCTTTAGTACCACCAGGCAAGTCATCCATACCTTGAACCATACCACGACGACGGTTTAAGTCACCCATGATATCGCCCATGTAGTCTTCTGGAGTTTCTACTTCAACTTTCATGATAGGTTCAAGAAGAACAGGATCTGCTTTCATGAAACCGTCACGGAAGGCATAAGAACCAGCCATCTTGAACGATAATTCGTCCGAATCGACATCGTGGTAAGAACCGTCAAACAATGTAGCTTTAATGCCAACTACTGGGTAACCAGCAAGGACACCATTCTTCATACGCTCTTGGATACCTTTATCCACAGCACCGAAGAATTCTTTAGGAACTACACCACCAACAACTTCTTCAACGAACTCGTAGTCTTTACCAGCATCAGCATCCATTGGCTCTAAACGTACGTATACGTGACCAAATTTACCTTTACCACCAGTTTGACGAACGAATTTACCTTCTTGCTCAACTGACTTTTTGATCGTTTCACGGTAAGAAACCATTGGTTTACCAATGTTTGCTTCAACACCGAATTCACGCTTCATACGGTCAACAATAATGTCAAGGTGAAGTTCACCCATACCAGCGATGATTGTTTGACCTGACTCTTCATCAGTACGAACGCGGAATGATGGATCTTCCTTAGCCAAACGACCTAAAGCAATTGACATTTTTTCTTGGTCAGCTTTAGTTTTTGGTTCAACAGCCAATGCAATTACTGGCTCTGGGAATTCCATACGCTCAAGTGTGATGACATTTTTCTCATCACAAAGTGTATCACCTGTAGTTACGTCTTTAAGACCTACACACGCAGCGATATCACCCGCACGAATTTCTTCAACGTCTTGACGATCGTTCGCGTGCATTTGCACGATACGGCCGATACGTTCACGTTTAGATTTAACTGGGTTATAAACAGAATCACCTTGTTTAAGAACACCAGAGTAAACACGTACGAAAGTTAAGTTACCTACGAATTTGTCGTTCATGATTTTGAACGCAAGTGCAGAGAACGGAGCTTCGTCAGATGCTTCACGAATCGCTTTAGTTTCAGCCTTATCGTCAAGAACACCTTCAATCGCTTTAACTTCTGTAGGCGACGGTAAGAATTCAATTACTGCGTCCAACATACGTTGAACACCTTTGTTTTTGAATGCTGTACCACAAAGCATTGGTTGAATTTGACAAGCCAAAGTTTGGACACGTAGACCAGCAACGATTTGTTCTTTAGTCAAATCGCCATTGTTCAGGTATTCATCCATTAACTCTTCAGAAGCTTCAGCAGCAGCTTCAACCATGTTTGTACGCCATTCTTCAGCAGTTTCTTGAAGTTCAGCCGGGATTTCACCGTATTCAAACTTCATACCTTGTGAAGCTTCGTCCCAAATGATCGCTTTCATTTCGATCAAGTCGATTACGCCTTGGAAGTTTTCTTCAGCGCCAACAGGGATTACTACAGGTACTGGAGATGCACCTAAACGTGTTTTCATTTGTTCAACAACACGGAAGAAGTTGGCACCAGTACGGTCCATCTTGTTCACGAATGCTAAACGAGGCACTTGGTATTTGTTCGCTTGACGCCATACAGTTTCAGACTGAGGTTGTACACCACCTACAGCACAGTAAACCATACACGCACCATCAAGAACACGCATAGAACGTTCAACTTCAATTGTGAAGTCAACGTGTCCCGGTGTATCAATTACGTTGATACGGTGTTCAGGGAACTGTTTAGACATACCTGACCAGAATGTAGTCGTAGCAGCAGAAGTAATGGTAATACCACGTTCTTGCTCTTGCTCCATCCAGTCCATTGTTGCTGCACCATCGTGTACTTCACCAATTTTGTGAGATACACCTGTGTAGAACAGAATACGTTCTGTAGTTGTGGTTTTACCCGCATCAATGTGCGCGGAAATACCAATGTTACGATAACGAGAAATTGGGGTTTGACGTGCCATGATTTCTAGCATTCCTAAATTTTGTTGTTTAAAACAGGACGCTTTAAGCTGCATAGCAACTTAAAGCGCTTTGGTGACAAAACCATGACGGTCTTATCACCCTCCTGAATAGGGCCTGTTTTATCTGCTTAGAAACGGTAGTGAGAGAATGCTTTGTTGGCTTCAGCCATACGGTGCACATCTTCACGTTTCTTAACCGCAGCGCCTTTGCCTTCAGATGCATCAAGCAACTCGCCAGCAAGACGTAAAGCCATAGTTTTTTCAGAACGCTTAGCAGCAGCATCTACTAACCAACGCATCGCTAGAGCAGTACGACGGGATGGGCGTACTTCCATAGGAACTTGGTATGTAGCACCACCAACACGGCGTGCTTTTACTTCGACCATAGGACGAACTTTTTCAAGAGTAGTCTCGAAAAATTCAACTGGGTCTACTTTAGATTTTTCTTGAACGCGGTCTAAAGCACCGTAAACGATACTTTCAGCAATAGATTTTTTACCATCTTGCATTACGTGGTTCATGAATTTAGCGATTGTTTGGCTGCTGAACTTAGGATCCGGAAGGATTTCACGAGCAGCGACTACGCGACGTCTTGGCATTTTAAACTACCTATAAAGATGACACTTCAGGTTTATCCAGCATGAGTACAAAGTGTCATGTACTACTCGCTGGCCTTACTATACGTCGCTTGGAATTTTCACAAAATTAATGCAGAAATCAGACAAGCGAGACGATAAAGGATTGCGGTTCTACGTTCTTAAAATTTAATTCTTAACGAATTATTTCTTAGGACGTTTAGTACCGTATTTAGAACGAGACTGGTTACGATCTTTAACACCAGCACAGTCTAAAGAACCACGAACGGTATGGTAACGTACACCTGGTAAGTCTTTAACACGACCACCACGGATAAGAACAACACTGTGCTCTTGTAGGTTATGGCCTTCACCACCGATGTAGCTAGAAACTTCGAAACCTGAAGTTAAGCGAACACGGCAAACTTTACGCATTGCTGAGTTAGGTTTTTTAGGTGTAGTTGTGTAAACACGTGTACAAACACCACGGCGCTGTGGACAAGCCTTCAACGCAGGAACTTTAGATTTTTCAACTAAAGTCGTACGACCCTTGCGGATCAACTGATTTGTTGTTGCCATTTGGCAATTCTCCCGTTAATAAAAAGCCCCAAAAAACTACTACTTTTTGAGGGCATGCAATTGTAATTCAAGATGCAAAATTGGTCAACCTACTCAAGCCAAGCAAATACCGTTTCTCACGACATTTGCCTGCTTTTATTTACCTTCAAAATTCGCTTATTTTTTTGAATTTTTACTGACTTTTTTAGTCACATCTTGAGCTTCAGATTCAGTTTTCGAATTTTCTTGATCGTCTACGCCCTGCTGTGAAGTCTCTGTAGCAGCTTCTGCCTCGTCAGCAGCTTCTGGATGCAGTTCAGCTTCGATTTCCGGATCAAATGAAGTTTTGGTTAAAGCGGGTTGTTGCGACTGCTTATCTACCGCAGGTTCAACCAACTCATCGTTAAGCGCTTCCAGCCCTTCACTCACCTTTTCATCTTTCTTCACTTCTGCTTCTTCAGAGCTTAGATCATTCTGCTCTTTTTTGACCAGCTTGACTTGGGTAATCGTGTTATTGCCCTCAATCGCAATATCTTTATCCATGATCGGCTTATCTTTCGCAGGCTCAACGTCGTGAGAGGCACCATTTAGGAGTTTCGGAGTTGCCTGTTGTAACAAACTGACTGCTTTTTCATAGGCAGCATAAGGAGACAATTGCGAATCCTGATGCTGAATCAGGTATTGGCGTGCATGTGAGAATGCTTCTTGAGCTTTCTGATTTACATCCTCGACAAAACGGTGGCTATATACTGCACCAATACCTGCACTTGCCAGAGGCGTTAGTTTGGTTAATCGCTCCAGAATCGAAATTTTTGGCAGATGATTCATCCATTCCCATTTAGCCTCTCCCTCATGACGACTTAGCCATTGTTTGATAGCGCTGACATCATTATCAGAACCTAGCATGGCTTGTAGCTGGGAGATATCATGAGTTTTAAGGGTATTACTTAACGCTTTTAAACCCAATAACAAGGTTTGCTTTTCTGCAATCAGGCTCAGGTCGATCTGTCTAAAGATATGCTGGACGATTTCCTGATCATCTTCTTTGCTCAGGTCAAAACCATAAGAGCGACCGACTTGATAAATGGTACGCAACGCCATCAGTAAAGAAGCGGGAATATCAATCGCGGTGCCAAGCATCCCTGAAGCACCACTCACTGCACCCTGAACCGTCGCAATCCATTTGTTTTGTTCACCTAAAGCCTGTGAAATTCGCTTGGATCGGTCGACGTCCTGAGTCAATTCTTCTAAATCTTTCGCTCCAGCTTCATTCAGAATGGCATCAACCGAACTGGTTTGATTACTAAATTGATTCAGACGCTCATAAAAGTAGTTAGACACTTTTTCGGTTAAGTCTGGAGAAACAAAATGCGCGACATTATTCACGGTATTAAAGCGGCGCCCGAGAAGTTGACGAGAGACATTTGGAAGATGCTCGCGAAGCATTTGCTGAGGATTATCATATTTTTTAGCTGAAAAAGCGCTTTTCGTCTTCGCCGAACCGTCAATCACCTGATCGGAGTTAGAAGGCTTCAGCGCTTTAGTCACCGAATCCGGCGCAACATGATTCAACAAATCCAATCCGGTTGAACTGAACTTTTTCGCCACTCCAAAGGCATTCGAAATCAGACCATTAGATTGTTTATTATTAGCATTTACCATTTTTTACCTCAGCATTCATGTGCTTGTATTTGGTATAAATACTAGGTGTAGTCAGCGTTTATCTCAACTTTATTCTGTTTCATTTAGTAAAACCCCTACATGCCGACTCACAAACTCAACCGACTGTCACACGGCATAACATTTGCCATAAGATTTCAAAAGTCTTTCTGCTATCATGTTCCCCATCATGAAATAAGGCTAAGCGCTGGATTGGGCGATTTTAAAACCCAGATATCTGCCGCTGAGCATAGAGCAAACTATAAGGATCTGTAGATGAAACGTGTTGTCATCACTGGCATGGGTATTAACTCATGTATTGGTAATACATTAGAGGATGTAAACCATTCTTTACAAAACGGGATTTCAGGAACACGTTTTAATCCGACTTATGCTGAACTCAATTTCAAAAGTCATGTCAGTGCTGCAGCCGAGCAGGATTTCGATGGGATCGACCGCAAACTGAAACGCTTTATGGGTGTATGTGCGATGTATGCATATAACTCAGCTCTTGCTGCGGTTGAACATGCAGGTTTAAAGGTTGAAGACTTAGCTGGCAACCCACGTTATGGTATCGCGGGTGGTTCAGGTGGCGGTTCAACTGCTTCCGTTATTGAAATGAACGAATTATTGCAAACCAAAGGTGCGCGTAAAGTCGGCCCTTTCTTTGTACCACGTAATATGACCAACACCATTACGGCTAACGTTGGCGTTGCATTCAAATTACAAGGCGTGGCACATACCATTACTAGTGCATGTGCAACCTCTGCGGATGCGATTGGTTATGCCTACAACCTGATTCAACTCGGCAAACAAGATTTAATGCTGGCGGGTGGCGGTGAAGAAGATCACTGGTCACAAAGCTTGTTGTTTGATGCGATGGGCGCACTTTGCTCTAAATACAATGACAGCCCTGAAACAGCATCACGCCCTTATTCTGCAGACCGTGACGGTTTCGTGATTGCCGGTGGTGGTGGTTTTGTGATCCTTGAGTCTTTGGAACATGCGAAAGCGCGTGGCGCAAATATCTTAGCTGAAGTGGTTGGCTATGCTGCAAACAGTGATGGTGCCGACATGGTTGCACCATCTGGTGAAGGTGCAACGCGTTGCGTACTAATGGCTTTAGAAGAAGCAAAACAACACGGTGTCGATAAAATTGACTATGTAAATACGCATGGTACTTCTACTCCAGCGGGTGACATCACAGAACTTAAAGCAATGGAACGTGCTTTTGGTGAAGGTCAGGTTCCTCCACTCAGCTCAACCAAATCAATGACGGGTCACAGTCTGGGTGCTGCTGGTGTTCAGGAAGCGATTTATTCAGTTCTGATGATGCAGAATGACTTTATTGCGCCAAACATCAACGTGACCGAGCTGGATGAAGGCGCGAAACCGTTTGATATCGTGCTTGAAAAACGTGACGCAAAATTGAATACTGTGATGAGTAACAGTTTCGGTTTCGGCGGCGTAAATGCTTGTCTCATTTTCAAAAAATGGGAAGGCTAAGCTGCCCAGTTTAGGGTGACTTGATGGATGCTCCTTCTGATGCTTTCTTGTGGGTAAAAGCATTACATATTATTGCAGTAGTTTGCTGGTTCGCGGCTTTGTTCTACTTGCCACGTTTATATGTTTATCATGCCATGAGCGAAGATGCCATCAGTCATCAACGCTTTGAAGTCATGGAACGCAAGTTGTACCGTGGCATCATGTGGCCAGCCATGTTGGCCACCTTGATTACGGCACACTTTCTGGTGGATTGGGGTGATGCAACGCGTCATTACCATGAAGCCTTATGGTTTTACCTTAAAGTCGGCCTGGTCGGCTTATTGGTGATTTACCATCTGGTGTGTGGTTATTACCGCAAGAAGCTGATTGGTAATGCACACTACAAGTCACACAAGTTTTGGCGTTATTTTAATGAGATGCCAACCTTGATCTTATTTGCAGTGGTGATTTTAGTCGTGGTTAAACCTACTTTCTAATTCACCCACGCAATCAAAAAAAATCCCCGATCAGTCGGGGATTTTTTATGTCTGAATATTTAATGATTACCACGCTGACGCATACGTGGCTTATACAGCAGTCGATAGGTCACCGCCAGAATAATCAACCATAAAGGACTGATCATCAGAGCTTTTAGAGTGTCAGGTTCCAGGCTTAAAATAATCAAGGCGAATAACAGGAATGCCAATACCACATAAGACATCCATACCCCACCCGGCATTTTAAAGTTCGAGGCGGCATGCTTTTGCGGTTGCTGCTTACGGTAACGGATATAGCACACCATGATGATGCTCCAGATACTAATAAACAGGATCACACACAGCGAACTTGCCAGAGTAAAAGCTTCCATGGTGTTTGGTACAAAATACTGAAATGCTGCCCCCAACATAATAAAAGCACAGGAGAAAAATAACCCTGTGGCTGGTACTGCCCGACTAGATAACCGCGCTAAAGCTTGAGGCGCCTGTCCATCACGTGCCAAACCAAACAACATACGACTGGTCGAGAATACCCCACTGTTCATAGAGGACATCACTGACGACAATACCACCAGGTTCATGATAATGGCTGAAGTTGGAATACCGGCATACAGGAACAAACTCACAAATGGACTTTGATCCGCAGGAATCAAATGCCATGGTGTAACTGACATGATCATCAGCAATGACAATACATAGAACAGAATGATCCGCGTAGGAATGGCGTTGACCGCTTTGGGTAAATTCTTTTCCGGATCTTTGGTTTCTGCCGCCATCGTACCGAGCAGTTCCACCCCGACAAAGGCAAACATGGCAATCTGGAAGCCTGCCAGAAAACCAGTAAAGCCTTTGGGAAATAAGCCACCATGCGCCCAGACATTACTAAAGCTGGCGACGGCGCCACTCGGTGCCTGAAAACCGCTAAACACCATATAACCACCGACAAAGATCAAACCAAGAATGGCTAAAATCTTGATTAGTGCGAACCAGAATTCAATCTCACCAAACAGTTTTACCGTGACCAAGTTAATCGCGAGAATAAACAGCACACAACCCACACTAATCATGGCCTGCCCCATCGGGGTAAAGGCCATGCCTTCAGGCAGCCAGAAACTCAAATAGTTAATAATCGCCGCGAGATCGGCAATCCCTACCAGCACCCAACCCAGCCAGTACGACCAGCCAATATAATAACCAGCACCCGGCCCGATCAGGTCATGGGCCATATCAATAAAAGATTTGTAATGCAGATTAGACAGCAGCATTTCACCCAACGCACGCATCAGGAAGAAGAACATGCCACCAATGATCATATAAATGATCAAAATTGAAGGGCCTGCCAGGGAGATGGTTTTTCCCGATCCCATAAACAAGCCGGTACCGATACAGCCACCAATGGCGATTAACTGCAAATGTCGGTTAGAGAGTTTTCGTTGTAACTCATGCGGCGACGATTTTACGTCTTCTGTGTCCGGGGTGGTTTTCATTTTTACATCCTTTTTAATCTTTACAACAGCATCAAGCTGAATTTACAACGTTCAGTCCTCGAACGCTTATTATGACATTTTCATACTTTTTACTGCGCTATTCAGTGAGATTTACTGCACTAAAACGACTTAAATCATTGCATGGGAGATTTCAATATCAAAAATTCAATTAAGCTTGAGCTGCAATAACTGCAATTTCAATCAGCCAGTCCGGATTGACCAAATCTGCCTGAATCGTGGCACGTGCCGGCGTGCCATGACCTTGTAACCATTCTACCCAAAGCTGATTCACGGTTTGAAAATCATCCAGATGCTTGACAAATAATTGTGCAGAAATCAGCCGGCTTTTATCAGTATTTGCCAGTGCGAGCAATTCCTCAATTTTTGCAAAGACTTCCTGTGTTTGGCCTCGTACATCCAGATCTGTGCTATTCGGCACCTGACCTGATAGATACACAGTTTGATGATGAATCGTCACCGCACTCATGATTTGATTGCTGTTGAGTCGCTGAATGGCTGTATTGTCCTGTGTCATGCTAATCTTCCTTATTTGGGATATTTAAATAAAATTTAAATTAAAAATTTAAGCGTCAATCTGGAAATGAACCCGGGCGGTCACCGCACACATCAGCTCATAGCCAATCGTGCCTGAACTGGCCGCCACCTCATCAATCGGCAAAGTCACACCTTGGGAAGATCGTCCCCAAAGTACCACTTCACTCCCCACATTCGCCTGCGGCAGCGCAGTCAGATCTACCGCCAGCATATCCATACTGACCCGACCTAATGTCTGTGTTTTGATTGAATCGACCAGCACAGGTGTACCGGTCGCCGATAGTCGTTGATAACCATCCGCATAGCCACAGGCCACAATGCCGATCCGCATATTCTGCGTGGCGATAAATTTGGAACCATAGCCAATGCTCTCACCTGTCTGGATCATTTGAATGGCGATAATTTCACTGCGTAAGCTCATGCTCGGTTGCAGATTCCAGTCTTGAATCGTGTGTGTTGGATAATCTGGTGAACTGCCATACAGCATGATGCCGCTACGTACAATATCGGAATGAAGGGTTTGATGATGCCGCAGAATGGCTGCACTATTGCTGAGTGAGGTTTTACCCTCAAGTCCCTGAATGGCCTGGCTAAAAATCAGGTTTTGATGCTGAATTCCGTCCTGCCCAAAACGCTGACCATCCGCATCGGAGAAATGGGTCATATGCGTGGTTGAACGCACATTATTCAGCTGATGCAGTTCCTGCCAGATCTCTGCATATTGCTGCGGCTCGAAACCCAGACGGTTCATGCCGCTGTTCATTTTCAAATACACATCAAACTGTGCATCCGGCGCTATTTCGGCAAACTGTTTCAGCCATTGCACTTGATGTCGGGAATGAATGGCAAAGCTCATTTCATGCTTCACACATGCAAATAAATCCTCAAAAGCGAAAATACCTTCGAGCAACATTAGCGGCTTCTTGCATCCCAGCGCACGTAGCCGCGCGCCCTCTTCAATATCCAGAAAGGCAAAACCGTCTGCACCTTCAAGTCCAGCATAGACACGTTCAATCCCGTGCCCATAGGCATTGGCCTTGACCACGGCAAATACCTGACTATTGGGCATATATTGGCGCGCCACACTTAAATTATGCCCAAGCGCCTGTTGATGAATGATCGCAGTAATGGGACGTGGCATACATTCCTCCTTGAATATTCCGCCTCAGATGGCCTTAAGCCGCTTGGTGATAGCGCGCCAATGACAGACCTTCGGTGCTGATTTCAGGATCACGGGCCAAGACCAGATCGCTGATTAATTTTCCTGAACCACAAGCCATGGTCCAGCCCAGCGTGCCATGTCCGGTATTCAGGAACAGATTTTTAAAACGGGTTTTTCCAATAATTGGCGTACTGTCCGGGGTCATTGGACGCAGGCCTGTCCAGAAGCTGGCCTGATTCATGTCACCCCCTGGGAATAAATCACGGGTCACCATTTCCAGCGTGCCGCGACGATCTTCATTCAGACCCAGGTTAAAACCACTCAGTTCTGCCATACCACCGACGCGGATGCGCTGGTCGAAACGGGTGATTGCAATTTTATAGGTTTCATCCAGCACGGTAGATTGCGGAGCGAAGGCTGGATCTAGAATAGGAATGGTTAATGAATAACCTTTTACTGGATATACCGGCAAATTCAGTTCAAGCGGTTTAAGGAAATCACGTGAATAACTACCAAAGGCCAGCACATATTTATCTGCCGTGAGCACCTGACCATTCACCAGAACACCTTTGATCTGGTCACCTTCTACAATCAGCTTTTCAACGTTTTGATTGAACTTAAACTCTACACCCATCCCTTTGGCATGTTCTGCCAGGGCATTGGTAAACAGATAGCAGTCACCTGTTTCATCATTGGGTAAATGAAGACCACCCACCAGTTTGTCTTTTGCCTGTGCCAATGCCGGTTCTACACGCGCCAGTCCATCGCGATCCAGCAGTTCAAACTCAACTCCAGTTTCCTTCAGAACTTCGATATCGCGCTGAACTGCATCCAGCTGCGCATCTTTACGGAAAATCTGCAAAGTACCTTTCGCGCGGTTTTCATAAGAGATGCCAATATCACGGCGCAAATTACGTAAACAGTCACGGCTGTATTCAGCCACACGCACCATCCGTTCTTTATTGACTGCATAATGCTGGGCATTACAGTTTTTCAGCATTTGTGCCATCCACTGCAATTGCCACAAGCTGCCATCGACATTAATCGCCAACGGTGCATGATGCTGAAACATCCATTTGACTGCCTTAAACGGAATACCTGGTGCAGCCCAAGGGGTCGAATATCCTGGAGAAATCTGCCCGGCATTACCGAAGCTGGTTTCTTGCGCCGGACCTGCCTGACGATCCAACACAGTCACGGTTGCTCCCTGCTGCGCCAGATAGTAAGCGCTTGCCACACCAATCACACCACTACCTAAAACCAATACGCGCATTACCTTAACCCTCAAACATCTTTTCAGTTTATTTCACTAGTATATTTTTGCTTTAATAGTTAAATTCACTATATTCAGACTGTATATTCAGTGGAATAAATATTTTTTCGGGCAGAATTAAAAAAAAGAGGGAAATATTGATGCGCAAATTAGACCGCATTGACCGCATGATTCTAGACATCCTGCAACGCGATGGCCGGATTGCCATTAGCGAACTTGCAGCACGCGTCAATCTATCAACCACACCCTGTTCAGAACGGGTAAAACGGCTGGAACGCGAAGGCATCATCATGGGTTATTACGCCCGTCTAAATCCGGAAATGCTAGAACGTAGTTTGCTGGTATTTCTGGAAATCAAACTCTCAGCCAAATCAGGTGATGTCTTTGATCAGGTGGCACGCAATTTGACTGAGATTCCGGAAGTCCTGGAATGCCATTTAATTTCCGGTGATTTTGATTATCTGGTCAAAGCGCGTTTAAAGGAAATGAGTGCCTATCGCCGCCTGTTGGGAGATTTACTAAAAAAACTGCCCGCTTCTGCTTCATCCCACAGTTATGTAGTGATGGAAGAAGTCAAAGAAAGTTTATATCTGGACCTAGGTATTTAGTAATGATGGCTTTTTAAAGCTACGGACAAAAACAACAAAGCCCCAAACGGGGCTTTGAGATCGAACATTGATTGGAATTATTAAATCTTAAGCAGGAATGCGGAGCACCTGTCCCGGGAAAATATCATCTGCATCTTTGAGCAACGGACGGTTGGCTTCAAAAATCTTATTATACTGATTGGCATCACCATAAAATTCTTTTGAGATTTTCGACAGACTGTCACCTGATTTCACCGTGTAAAATTTACTTTCCGGTTCAGGACTGCTCACCGTAAGCTGATCATCCACTTTGGCGACATGATCAATATTACCCACGGCCAGAACAATCTTTTCACGATCGGCCTGACTTTGTACCTGACCTCTGATCGTCGCCAGATCAGAAGCGGAATTATAACTAATGGATAAGCCAGTGATCGGAAGGCCCAGACTTTTCACATGGCCGAGTAATTTATTTGCCACTTCCTGAGCAGAAGGCTCTGCAGGTTGTGCTGCAGCCGGCGTTGTCGTTGTAGGGGCAGCCTGTGGTTCCGCAGCAGCTGTATTCTTCTTACCGATACCTTTTACAAAATCAAAAAGACCCATAGCGGACTCCATTCTTGTTGTTAATGTCACATCACTCTTATTTTTATAATGAAAACTCTATAGAGATAGTTAGTCATTGGTGACAGAAAGGTAATGGATTGTAAAACCTCTATTCATGTGAAAAGCAAACACAAAAAAACCACCTCAAGGGTGGTCTTTATGTTCAGCAAAGCTGAAATCGGCGATTAACCTAGTTTCTTAGAAACGTAGTCAATTGCAGATTGAACAGTTGTGATTTCGTTAGAATCTTCATCAGGAATCGTGATGTCGAAATCATTTTCGAAAGACATAACAAGTTCAACTAGATCTAGAGAATCTGCACCTAAGTCATCCATGAAAGACGCTTCGTTTTTAATCTCTTCGATTTTGATACCAAGTTGTTCTGCAACTGCTTGCTTAACACGTTGTTCGATATCGCTCACAGGAATTCTCCTCATTGCTTGTGGCGTTTTTAATGCCGTTAGTTTAATTGAATCTAAAAAATTTGGAAAGTTTATACTTGAGCTTAGCTCATGTATAAGCCCCCATTTACATGCATAACTGTACCAGTAATGTAACTGGCTTTATCTGAAGCCAAGAAACTTACGGCATTTGCGATATCCTGCGGATCACCTAAACGGTTTAATGCCACCTGCTCAGTCATCTTTTTACGAATTTCTTCGCTTAGCTGCTCAGTCATTTCAGTCGCAATAAAACCTGGTGCTACCGAGTTTACGGTAATCTGACGGCTACCCATTTCTTTGGCAAGGCTACGGCTAAATGCTTCAATACCTGCTTTGGCAGCAGAATAGTTGGCCTGACCCGGGTTGGCAAAGTGTGCCACCACAGAACTGATGTTGATGATGCGACCGAAACGCGCCTTGGTCATGCCTTTGAGTACGCGCTTAGACAAACGGTAAACTGCTTTCAGGTGAATATTTAAAATATCATCCCAGTCATCTTCAGACATACGCAGCAGCAAATTGTCTTTGGTAATACCAGCATTATTGACCAACGCAAGGACTGGACCATAGTTCTGTTCAATGTCCGTTACCAGCGCATCAATCGCAGCACCATCACGTACATCTAGTACTTTTCCAGCGCCATTTTCAGCAAACTGTGCAGATAATTTTTCCGCACCTGCTTCAGACGTTGCAGTACCTATGACAAAATAACCGTCTTGAATCAACTGTTGTGCGATCGCAGCACCAATACCACGACTTGCACCTGTTACCAGAGCAACTTTACGTTCCTGTGTCATGCACTTTTCCCTTCTGCCGCCAATACGGTGTTTAATGCATCTTCCAGACGGGATTGACTGTCCAGTGGAAGTGCTTTTTGAATATTCGGCAAGCGTTTCGCCAAGTTGGTCAATACATTACCCGGACCACATTCTACGATGTACTCAACACCTTCATCTTGAAGGAATTGTAAGGTTTTAGTCCATTGTACCGACTCATAAAGTTGCGCGGTCAACGCCTGACGCAATTCATCTACATTGGTTGCTGCTTGCGCGCCTACATTTTGTAATACAGGAATGCGTGGCAGCTCAATGGCGGTTTGTTCCAATGCCGGAGCAAACTGTTCAGCGGCAGGTTTCATTAATGAACAATGCGATGGAACCGATACTGGCAATGCAATCGCTTTTCCGCCGTTTTCTTTGGCCAATGCCATCACTGCTTCAACGCGATCTTTATTGCCTGCAACGACAACCTGCCCTTGCGCATTGTAGTTCGCCGCTTCGACAGAACCTTCGCCTGCTGCAGTTGCTTGTGCACACAGCTCAATCACTTTGGCATCGTCCAGACCCAAAATGGCAGCCATCGCACCCACACCCTGAGGTACAGCAGTCTGCATGAGTTTGCCACGCAAGTTCACTAGCTTCGCAGCATCACCCAGGCTTAAAGCACCTGATGCAACCAGTGCGCTGTATTCACCCAGTGAATGGCCTGCCAGATATTTCGGTGCTACACCGCCAGATTCTAACCACACGCGCCATAAGGCAATACTTGCAGTCAGCAATACCGGCTGGGTAAATTCAGTTTGATCCAGACCTTCGCCAGTTTGCGCAATCTGCCACAGATCAAAACCGACGGCTTCAGATGCTTCTGCAAATGTCTCGCGAATACTTGCAAACTGTTCTGCAAGCTCAGCCAGCATACCAGCTTTTTGTGAACCCTGACCCGGAAACACAAATGCAGTTTTTGTTGCTGGCACTGCTTGTTCGAGTGGTGTAGCAGACATAATAAAATCCTTTCATTCAAGAGGTGTGCTTCTTCAATCCTAACAAGAAGACTGACCAATAAGACCACCTAAATCATTGTGGAGCGCAATTTAGCATGTAATTTTGCTGGCGGTAATTGCCAAATACAACAAAAAACCGATACACCTAAAAATCAAAGACAAAAAAAAGGGAGCTAAATGCTCCCATTTTTTCTACTAAGCTTGACGCTTAATACATCACCAATTATTCAGCAGATGCTTTAGCGAATAATTGACGACCACGGTAGATACCATCTTTAGATACGTGGTGACGACGGTGAGTCTCGCCAGTAGCTTGGTCTACAGTTAATGCATTCTCGGTTAAAGCGTCATGTGAACGGCGCATGTCACGGCGAGAGCGACTTTTACGGTTTTGCTGAACGGCCATGATGGCTCCTTACAAAGATCGAAAAAATGGATCAGAACAAATTCGATTGTCTTATACACAAGAGTATAACACAAAAATTAGTTAAGTTTACCCTTCAAAGCAGCCAAAACTTCAAACGGGTTGTCCCGTTTTTCTTCAGCCACTTCTTCTACGGCAGGTTGATGCTTATGTTCACAAAACTCATGTTTAGGCGACAACGGCATCAACAATAACAGTTCATCTTCTATCAGCGCGAGCAAATCAGCGGTCGCCGGTGCATCATAATCACCTTTGGTCGTTGCTTCACTTTCACCTAGGACGATGAAATCAGCATCCTCATCCAAGCGCTCTATCAGTGACTCATCATCCACAAGTGCTAAATGGAACGATGAAACCAGTTCAATTTCTACAGTTTCCAGACAACGCTGGCATTCCATAGGAACTTTTGTTTCAACGTGACCATCTAGCCATGCAATACGATGATAGGCATCCATTGATAGCTTACAGTCTATGTTAATCAATTGATCATCAATTGATCCAACAGCTTCACGAGCGATACGAACAAAGCGGGATAAAGGCAGTTGACCTGACCATTTAAAGCCCTGTTCAGCCCATTTAAACGGCTCAATCTGTGCCGGAAAGGTATTTGCTGACATAATTAAGGCGGCAATTCTACAAATTCATCAGTACTCTGTCAAAGATTAAGATACAATTTTGTACTTATTTCGACAGACCATTTGGGTAACTCAAGTCATGCATCTGTTGCAGCCGCAAACAGAAGTGAATGTTTCATCACTCGTTAGCACAATTCCAAGCCTTGATTCTGACAGTTCAACACAACAAGTGCAACTCTCGCCATGGGCGAATTTATCGTCAGAAGCGCAGCAAGTGGATTGGCTCATCTTACACTTTAATCACTGGTTTTCCCATTTAAATGTCACTTTAGTGCGCGGCGAATTTGAACCAGAATATTTCCCTGCCAGCGCAGACCGTCCTGCCCTGATCCAGTTTGCGCATGGTTTCTTTAATAGTGCCTTGCATGAAATCAGTCACTGGACCATTGCCGGAGACAAACGCCGTCTGTTGCCTGATCTGGGTTACTGGTATGCACCGGATGGCCGCACCCGCGAACAGCAGGCTTTATTTGAACAGGTCGAAATCAAGCCACAGGCGATTGAATGGATGTTTGCCCAGGCTTTTGGCCGTAAATTCCGGGTTTCTTTGGATAACCTGGCTGGCGACGGCGGTGATGGTGCCAGCTTTAAAGATAATGTCTACGCTCAAGTACAGGCTTATTTTAATGGTACAGCCAAACTTCCACGTGATGCAGCACGCTTTATCCAATGTATCTGTATCTGCATCAGAGGTGGCAAAAGTTTACAATCTGATGAATTTATACGTGAAATGCTTGATTAAATTACACAAATCTACCTTTTTTATGATTGCCAGATCTTGCCTGAGCGCCACATAATAAGCCATCAGCCCAAGCTTGGAGTAGTCTCTATGCTGCATTTACGCGTACACCCAGACAATCCGCAACCCCGCTTAATCAGTCAGGCAGTGGAACGTATCCGTGCGGGTGATGTGGTGGTCTATCCCACTGATGCGGCCTATGCGATTGGTTGCCAGATTGGGAACAAGAGTGCCATGGAGCGGATTGCGCAAATTCGTGGTTTGGGCCCAAAGCATCAATATGCGATTCTGTGCTGTGATTTATCCGATATTGCCACTTATGCCAAAGTGGACAATGCCATGTACCGTTTGCTGAAAAATAATACACCGGCCATCACGACCTTTATTTTACCTGCGACCAGTGAAGTGCCACGTCGGTTGATGCATCCCAAGAAGAAAACTATTGGTCTACGCATTCCGAATAATCCGGTATGTCAGCTGTTACTGAAAGAACTCGGTGAGCCGTTATTGACTTCTACCCTGATTTTACCGGGACAGACTGACCCACTCGATGATCCTTATGATATTGAAATGCAGCTGGGCAAACGCATTGATGTTTTTGTAGATAGTGGTTTAGGCACGTTGAGCACGACCTCTATTGTAGATTTATCTGGTGATCATCCAGAAGTGATTCGTCGTGGTATGGGAGATGTCAGCGCCTTTGAATAAACGACGCTTGAGAAATTCCTACAAACATTCGCGGAGTCAAAATGAATGGATTTATTTTATCTCCTGCTAAATCAGCATGAATTTTCTGCACAGGATTTAATCTATGCAGAACTGCCTTGGACACTGCAATCCAAGGCAGTCATGGTCGAAGCACATTTTCCTTCCCATCCCACTGTAAATATTGATCATACTGAGTACCAATTTTTCCTGACGTTGGCTGTAGCGAGACAGTTGTTGCAGATCTATTCAAACCAAAATGTATGCCTGGCAGAGACTTGCCAACGTATCATTGAATTTGCGACCAAGGAATACAATCATTCCTCACCATGAAAATCTAAAAAAGCATAGGGTGAGAGGTTGCAGTTTTATTCTTTTCAATTCGACAGGTATGCAGTGGCTGGCAAAGACAGTTTAAGAATCCGAAGCACGTTCATAATGACGAACCGCAATGAAATTTGGACATTGCGATAGCTTCTGTTCATGATGCATGAGCTCTTCACCCAGTTTATTTTTCAGATACACATGAAAAATAATCTGATCTTCTTCCAATACATTGAGCATCGCTGTACGCGCCTTGGGTTCCATGACTTTAAAGGAATTGATTGACTCACAAGACATGGCTTGCATATCCAGTTTAATCCGCTCATCCAGCTGGTCGCCCTCATAGGCCATATGCCGCATGTAAAAACGGATATTGGGATATTGATCCAGCACACTAAAATCCATTTTCATGGCCTGCATGACAGGTCGGGCCTGTTCCGCAAAAGCTGAAAATCCGCCTGATTTCAGCCCTGTGCGTGCTTCATCTTCAAGCTGCATAATCTGATATTTGGGATAAGCCCAAAATCCCCCGAATGCGATCATCCCAATAACAACCAGAATAAGTGGCATGCTTTCTTCACCTTTTTATTGATTTTTGTGATTCTTGACTATTTTTCGAGAGTATAGCGGGATTTTTGACCAAAAATTACGGGGAAATATTTTATTAATACTTATTAATTTTATGTTTTTTAATGGGAAATCCGTTTAAAAATCATTCAATACCTGCCAGCTAGCTTATTTTCTCTTTTAATGAGAGTCATTGTATTGATCGAGTTTTTTTGAAGTGAATCAACTGGCATCATCTACTAGATACGCTTAATTATGAGAGCCAATTTAACGTAAAAATCACCGTGGCATTTGCTGCCCAATTCTGCCATTTTTCTCGGTGCTATTTTGAAAGAGCTGATAAATTCCATTATTTTTTTAAGTTTTTATGGCTTTGACAGCTTATTTAATTTATTTAAAGTTACTTTTCCAGTACAATGACAACGCTTAATCCTGTGCTTTTCTTTCGATCAGATACCGAAAATCAAGCCTTTGCATGCCTTTGAAAATTCGCGTGGCCTATAATTGTAATGACTCAAATTATCCATAACACTATGGAATCTGCTCCGCACATTCGGGTTCTGGATGAATGGCAGGATACAATTCCAGAGGATCTGTACATTCCTCCAGCGGCATTTGAAATCTTATTAGAACATTTTGAAGGCCCACTCGACTTTTTAATTTACCTGATTCAAAAAAACGGTTTTGATCTGTTACAGGTCGATATCGCGCCGATTGCAGCGCAGTATTTGTCTTATATGGACGCGATGAAATCCCTGAACATCGAGCTGACGGCCGACTATATGGTGATGGCGGCCTTACTGGCAGATCTGAAATCACGTTTGCTTTTGCCGAAACCGAAAAGCCTGACTGCGATTGAACAGGATCCAAAACAAGAACTGATTGACCGTTTAGAAAATTATTTAAGAATTAAACAGGCAGCAGAACGTCTGGGCCAGATGCCGATTCTGGAACGTGACACTTTCACCACCAACGTCAGTTTGGGCGAAATCCAGCAGCCGAATGAAGGCTATTCAAGCGATTTATTGCGTGATGCCTTGCTTTGTATATTTAATCGTCCTGAACCCGTGATTCATCAGGTGCAACAGGAACCGGTACTGCTGGAAGAACGTATTGCCTATATTGAAAGTTGTATTGAAACTGGCGCAATACTCAGCTTTAAGGACTTGTTAAAACCGAGCCAAGGCCGTATGGGTATGGTGGTAACCTTTATGGCGGTGCTGGAACTGACCCGACAACAAAAAATTCAGATTATTGCTACAGGTATTGAAGCCCCGCTCGCAATTCAAGGAGCTAGTCAATGACACTCGATCAAAATACGCTGTTATCTGCAGAAGATAATCTGCATGAAGTATTGATGCAGCTTGAAGCCATTATTTTTGCCAGCGACTCCGCGGTTTCATTGGCTCGTCTGAAAGAAGCTTTTCAGGATCGCTATAGCAAGCAGGAATTACGTCAGTATTTACAACAACTTTCCATGCTGATGCATGGCCGTTCGATCGAACTGATTGAAACAGCACAAGGTTATCGTTTTCAAGTGCGTGCAAAATATCGTAATATTATTGCACAGACCTGGCCTGAGCGACCGGCTCGCTTATCGCCTTCATTACTGGAGACGCTTGCAGTGATTGCTTATCACCAGCCAGTGACTCGAGCGGATATTGAACAGATTCGTGGTGTTACGAATAACAGTCAAAACCTGCGTACGCTGTTTGACTGGAACTGGATTAAAGAGTCCGGATTTCGTGAACTCCCTGGAAGACCTGCGTTGTTAATGACAACGCCACAATTTTTAAATGCGTTTGGCCTGAATAGTTTGGGCCAATTGCCTCCCCTGCAGGATGCCAAGGAAGCTTTTATGGCCCTCGATGCGAATGCACCGAAGTCATAAATAGGTGAACTGTTGATAATTATTTCTAAGGTTATGCTGTCATGAGTGAAAAGTTGCAAAAGGTGCTTGCACGCGTTGGTTTGGGTTCTCGCCGTTATATGGAAGAAGTCATTGCCGCGGGTCGTGTAAGTGTCAACGGGCAAATTGCCCAAGTGGGTGAAAGAATCGAACCAGGTGATGAGCTTCGCATCGATGGTCGTAAAGTTGCCTTCCAGATTGAAGACGAAATCCGTCGTCGTGTCATTATCTACTACAAGCCTGAAGGCGAGATCTGCTCACGTAGCGATCCTGAAAACCGTCCGACCGTGTTTGAACAGTTGCCTGCTATTCCGGGCGATCGCTGGGTGATGGTGGGTCGTCTGGATATTAACTCGACCGGTCTGCTATTGTTCACAAATGATGGTGAGCTTGCGAATCGCTTGATGCACCCATCGAATGAAATCGAACGTGAATATGCAGTTCGTGTCATGGGTGAAGTTACACCACAAATTCGCAACAACATGCTCAAAGGCGTAGTGCTTGACGATGGTCCGGCAAAATTCGAATCTTTCTCTGAATTGGGCGGTGACGGGATCAACCGTTGGTTCCAGGTCGTGGTGAAAGAAGGTCGTAACCGTGAAGTACGTCGTATCTTTGAATCACAAGGTCTGAAAGTCAGCCGTCTACTGCGTACCCGTTATGGTACTGTGATTTTGCCACGTGAACTGCGTACTGGTCGCTGGATTGAGCTGGATAAAAACGATATCGACAACCTGACCAAAGCTGTGGAATTGAAGCCACGTCAAGGTACAGGCTTATTTGGTATGGCGAAACGCCGTAACGAGCGTATGCAAGACAAACCGATGGCTGCACGCCGTGGCGGTTTCTTGCGTCAGCAACGTCGTGACAGCGATGAGCAACCACAAAACAACACTGGCCGTGAGCGTCGTGATGACAATGCTTATGGTCGTCGTGACAGAGCTGAAAACCAGAATGGCACTCAGTTTGTGCGTCGTGAAAACCGTCCTGATCAAGGTTTTGGTCGCCGCGAAGAGCGTGATGAAAATGCGCCGCGTCGTCCATACGGTGTCAACAAAGGCTTTAAAAAGTTTTAATTAAGATAAATAAAAAAAGTCAGGCACATTGCCTGACTTTTTTTATGCCTTATGTATCAGGCACTTTGTGGAATCCCTTGCGGAATGGCACCGAGTAAACGCTTGGTATATTCATGCTGTGGGGATTGATACAGCTCATCCGAATTGGCAATTTCCACCAGCTCCCCATGATTCATCACCATGATCTGATCAGAAATATATTTTACTACCGACAAATCATGCGAAATAAAGATATAGCTCAGTCCAAATTCATCCTGTAAATCTTGTAGTAAATTCAGCACCTGCGCCTGTACTGATACATCCAGCGCCGAAACCGATTCATCACAGATTAAAATCTCGGGTTTTAAGGTCAGGCAACGTGCAATTGCAATCCGCTGGCGCTGACCACCGGAAAACTCATGCGGGTAACGATAAAAAGCCTGTGCAGGCAAGCTGACCCGCTCCAGCAGGTCCAAGGCCATTTGTTTGCGTTCAGCATCATCCTGACCAATCTTGTGAATCTGCATCGGTTCCATCAGGATTTGTCCAACAGTAAAACGTGGATTCAGCGAAGCATAGGGATTCTGGAAAATGATCTGGATTTTACGTTGATACTGGGTAAACTCCTGTTCCGACATGTCCAGAATGTCCCGACCCTGAAACAGTGCCTTGCCACCCGTAGCCTGTTGCAGACGCATCAGCAACAAGCCAATGGTGGTTTTACCCGAACCGGATTCCCCGACCAGCCCCAAGGTCTTGCCTTTGGCCAGCTGGAAAGAAACCCCTTTTACTGCCTGAAATTCATCTTTGCCAAACAGTCCTTTACGACTATAAAAAGATTTCTTTAGATCCCGTACATCCAGAATAATTTCCTCTCCACCCTTTAGCCCACGTGAACGTTGCGGAAGCTGAGTATTCAGACGGATATCTTCCAGCCAGGTTGAACCATCCTGTTTCATAAAATCACTAATCATCGGCAAACGTAACGGACGTTGCGACAATTGTGGACGGCAATGTAACAAGGCTTTGGTATACATGTCCTGAGGCCGGTCCAGCACCTCCCGAACCGGACCCTGTTCACGGATTTCCCCATGGCGCATTACAATCACCTGATCGGCAATTTCACCAACCAATGCCAGATCATGGGTAATAAACAGCATCGACATCTGGCGACGCTGACGTAGCGATTCCAGCAAGTCCAGAATCTGCTTTTGAATAGTCACATCCAGGGCCGTGGTCGGTTCATCTGCAATCAATAGTTTAGGTTCACAAGCAATGGCCATGGCAATCATGACCCGTTGTTGCTGTCCACCGGAAAGCTGCCCCGGATAGGCATCAATTTTAGTTTCTGGCGCAGGGATCCCCACTTCTTTGAGCAGTTCCAGGGTACGTTGCCGCGCCTGTTTTTTATTCATGCCCAAATGTAGTTGCAGGATTTCTGCAATCTGCATGCCTACCGTAAATACCGGATTTAGCGAAGACATCGGCTCCTGAAAAATCATGGCAATGTCTTTGCCACACATCTGGCGCATTTCACGGGTTTTAAGCTTGAGCAGGTTTTTCCCTTCAAAGATAATCTGGCTATCTTCTGAAATACGTGCGCTTTCTGCCGGAAGCAGGCCCATAGTGGCCAGGGAAGTGACCGACTTGCCACTCCCCGATTCGCCTACCAGTGCAACCGTGGTATTGGCCGGAATCTCGAAAGAAACTCCTTTTACGGTTTCAATATATTCTTTATTTTCACCTTTAAAACTGACTCGCAGATTTTCTACGCGAAGTAGCGCAGGTGCTGTGCTTGGATTGATTTCAGACATCGTTGCGCTCCTATTTCAGTTTTGGATCTAATGCATCACGGAGTGCATCGGTAAACATCGAGAATGCAGTCACCAATACCGCCATGGCGATTGAGGCTGCCGCCAGTTGCCACCATTTACCCAAAATCAGCTCGCTTTGCGCTTCATTTAGCATACTGCCCCATGACACTACCCCGATAGGCACACCGAAACCAAGGAAGCTCAAAATGACTTCAGACTTGATAAATGCCACCACCAGAATAGACATCTGCACCAGGGCAATATGGCTGACATTGGGAAAAATATGGACAAACATACGACGCATATTACTCACGCCAATCGCCTTGGCAGCCAGCACATATTCACGTGCTGTATGTTTCATGTATTCGGCACGAACCAAACGGAAGACCCCGGTCCAGCCAGTCAGACCTAAAATCAGGATGATTGATAAAATACCTTTCTGCTGTAACACTGCGGCAATCGCCAAAACCAGTAACAGATAGGGAATCGAGGTAAAGATATTATAGAACCAGTTTAGGACATCATCGACCCAACCACCAAAGTAACCTGCTATTGCACCCAGTGCAGTCCCAGTCAGTACAGCGACAAAGGCTGCAATCAGTCCAACCAGAATCGAGGTTTCAGCTCCCTTGATGGTTTTCTGTAAAACATCCTGTCCCCATTTATCGGCGCCGAAGACCAGACTTTGCTTGAGTTCCCCACTTTCATCCATCAGCTGGCCACCGAGTTCCTGATTAATGGCCTTCATGTCTTCTGCCAGCGGATCGACCACTCCATAATAATCGATGCCTGCACTAGCACCCTGCTCAGCAGCAATTTCAGCATTCAATTCAGCAATGACATCTTTTAAGGGATCCACTGGATTGACCGGTAGAGGCACAGATTCTGCGCTCTGCTCTGTATCAGATGCAGCCGGAACTGGCGCTGCACTGATAAAACTCGGCGGTGCATAGCTGACTGCCACTTCTTTATTCCAGTCTTTGGCAATCAGGCCGCTCATTGATAGTACCAGCAGCAGCAGATAAAACAGCACCACATACAGGGAAAACATGGCAATCCGGTCACGTTTCAAACGGCGCATGGCCAGTTGCCATAATCCTGTTGAAGCCGACTCAGGTGCTGCTTCAGCCGCTTGTTCTTTTTTAAATATCGCACTCAGCATAATTCACCTACTTCAACTGTACACGCGGATCGACCCATTTATAGATCAGATCGGCAATCAGGTTGAATATCATGGTCGCAGCAGCGACATAGACCGTAATGGCTTTGATCACAGGAAAATCAGAACGTTCTACCGCAATAATGACTTCACGGCCAATTCCCGGAATACCAAAAAAACGTTCGATCAGGAAAGCACCAATCAGCAGTGCCGGAAGTCCTGCCATGACATCGGTAATAATCGGAATCGAGGCATTGCGCAGGACATGCACGCCCATGATACGGTTTTCACCCAGGCCTTTGGCACGCGCAGTACGTACATAGTCCTGATTGACTTCATCCAGTACAAAACTACGATACAGGCGTAGTGTTGGTGCAATACTGACCACCAACATAATCAGCACAGGTAACAAGGCATATTTGAAAAGATTATCAGCGAAATTATCGCTCCAGCCCTGTACCGGGAACCAGCTCAGTTCATAGGCCAGGAAATACTGGAACACGATGATGTATACCAGAATACTGATCGACATACCGATCGTACACAGCATCATGATCATGCGATCAGTCAAAGAACCACGAACCGAAGCCACACCCAAAGCCAGAATGATAGAAATAATAGTTTGCAGAATGGTCAGTGGAATCAGAATGGTCAGTGAGGGCCCCAAACGGGTGGTGATAATCTGTGCCACCGATTCCCCGGTACTCCAGCTCACCCCATAATCAAAGGTTAAAATCTGCTTGATAAAGATCCACAGTTGTACGTAATACGGTTGATCCACACCCAGTTGCTGACGGATGTTTTCAATCTGTTCCGCATTGGCCATTTTACCGGCCAGAATATAGGCAGGGTCTCCACCTACCCAGTTAAACAGCAGGAATATCAGCAAAATCACCCCGAGCATGGTCGGGATCATTTGCCAAAGCCGTCGAATAATATATGCCAGCATCGCTTGCCTTCCTTAATTTTTTCCAGAGATTTCATTAAAGAAAGCTTTGCTGTCCGGATCACGACCCAAGAAGTCTTTCACCATTTGCTCGCCATGCTTTTGTCCGCCTTGAGCCAGGACCGTATTACGATAATGCGCACCGACTTTCTTGTCCATGAGCTGATCACCAAAGGATGAAAGCATATCCAGGGCAATGACTTCAGACCACATATAGCTGTAGTAACCTGCCTGATAGCCGCCCATCAGATGCCCGAACTGTCCCGGGAACTGCTGACCGCTGACATAACCCAAGGCGGTCTTGCCTTCCATATCCTGCCAGAGTTTTAAAGGCTCAATGTTTTTTGCATCTTTACCATGCAGGGCCATATCATATTGGGCATATAAAGCCTGACGGGCATAATGCAGGCCTCGGCCGTAATTCTTCACATTCTTTAAGCGCTCGGTCATGGCAGCATCCACCCGAGGACATGCCGGCTCACAGTAATCTGCTACTTTTGACAAGGTTTCCAGACGACGTGCCCACTCTTCGTACATCTGTGACGGCGCTTCAACAAAGTCACGCTCTACCGAAGTACCAGATTGTTCTGTATAGCGGGTCTTCGAAAGAATCCCGTGCAAGGCATGACCCATTTCATGCACAAAGGTTTCCAGTTCATTGCTGTTCAAGCCCTTACGGTTAAAATTGGTCACCAGTACCGATACCGGACGACGCTGATTCAGGGTACTGCCGCCATAAGCTCCCCAGACAGCTGCATGCCCATATTTGCCTTCACGCGGGTATTTATCAACATATAATCCGCCAAGGAATTCGCCCGTAGCTTTGTCATGTACCGCATAATATTCCACTTCATCATGCCAGGCTTTGACTTTCACCGGCTTGAATTCAATGCCGTAGAGTTCCGAAGAAATAGCGAATAACCATTTTTGCGATGCTTCTGTCGGGAAATAATCCCGCAATTTTTCCTGGTCTACCTTGTATTTGGCCTGACGCAGTTTTTCACTCCAGTAACCCTGATTCCAGCGGGTAATTTCTGCTTTCTCTACTGGAACTTTTAAAGTTTCAGCCTTGAACTGGCGTAATTGTTCTACATCTTGCTTTTCTAGAGGTGCGACTTTGGCATAAACCTCATCCAGAAAACCGTTCACTGCTTCCGGAGTTTTGGCCATGCGGAATTCAAGTGCAGAATGGGCATAGCTTTCCTTGTCAAAAAGTTGTGCCATTTCATAACGCAGATCAATGGCATTTTTCATGAATTGCAGGTTTTGTTCGGTCCCGCGACGCGTGTAAGCGGTTTGGTAACGTTTGCGTGCTTCATCACTTTCTGCCAGCTCCATAAAAGGCTGGTATTCCGGATAATCAAAGCCAAGCAGATAATTGCCCTTTTCATTTTTCTTTAAATTTGCGATGTAACTTTCTGGCAGGCCTTTCATTTCAGCTGGAGTAAATTCAACTTTTTCAGGGTTATCCCGCACATTTTTGGAAAAATCCTGCCCCAGTTTGGTACTTTCTTCAATAATTTCTTTCAGTCGTTTCTGTTTTTCTGCACTGAGTTGTACCCCGGTGTTCTCAAACTGCTCGAGAATATCTTCTAAAAATTTCTGATCAATCGGATCGCTGGCTTTCAGTTTCTTGAACTGGGCATACAGTTTCGGATTCTGATACAGGGTGGTCTGGTATTTGCTGATTTTAAGTTCACAGTCATCGGCTGCCTGACGCAATGCAGGATCCGGATCGACATTACTGTACAGCCCTACTGCTGCACCGAAATCCCGGGCTTTGGCATGCAACTCATCCCATTCAGCCAGATAAGGCCCTGCCTTGGCTTTATTTTTAATTTTCTTATTTTCAAATATCTGGATATCTTTTTGCATGGAAGCCAGACTGGCATCACATAAAGACGGAATTTCTGCAGCCTTGAATAATGGCAGCAGCTGTACTTGGGTATCTGCCGCTACACCTTGATATCCCCCCATCATCATTAAACATAAGGTACTTAATTTTAAAGATTTTGATTTCATATTCATCTCCAGATTTTTTCTTAATTTTTCGTATTAATATCGATATACATCCATTCTGAAGACAGAATCGGATGGGACTTATGTCCAATAATTTGGGGTTGGGTCAAGGCATTACGGTAGGTGCTATAGAGCATCAAGGTCGGCATGTTGACTTCGAGAATCCGGGTCATTTTGCGATAAAGCAGATCACGCTCAGGGCCTGGTGGCATACTCTGGGTTTGCTCGTAAAGACGGTCGAATTCAGGATGCTTGAAACAGGCATTGTTGGTGACATTGACATTCTTGCCATAGAACAACTGCATAAAATTGTCAGCATCTGGATAATCGGCAATCCATGCAGAACTCTTAAACATGGTTTTACATTGCTTTTCCAGCTTGATGCCTTCAGCGAATGGCATGGCCTTACTGGTCAGCTGAATATGGATACTGTCCAGGGTCTTTTTCCAGAATTCACCCTGCTGCTGGCCCCGACTGGTATTCCCAGTAATCAGTTCAATCACCAGAGGTTTACCTTCAGGCGTCTTGCGCCAGCCATCTGCACCGATCTTGTAGTTATAGCGGTCGAGCAACATGTTGGCTGCTTTGACTGAATAGGGAATACTGCTTTTATAGGACGGTGAATAGCCTGCTACTCCTGGGGGAATAGGCATGTGGAGTTTTGCTCCATCTCCCTTAAGTAATACATTGATCATGTTTTCCACAGAAAATGCCATCGCCATGGCACGACGTAAGGCAATTTTTTCTGGCGCGAAACCACCCACGACCGGGTTTTGCATATTCCAGTAATGATAACTAATGGAGGGCTCTAAAATACGTGACAGCTTCACCCCCTGCTGAGCCAGCTCAGGCTTTAATTTATCGCCATCGAGGGCCTGAACGACGATATCACCCTCAATTTCGAGCAAGTCCAGTTCATTTTTCTTAAATGCCAGCATCCGTGATTGTGCTTCTTCAATCACACGCACATCAATGGTGCCGATTTGAGGCATTTTTTTGCCCTGCATCGCACTGACAATCGCCTGGTCTTCTGCACTATTGGCTTTATAATTCCATACAAAACCACGGTAAGCCGGATTCGGCTTTAAGATAATGCGTGATCCCGGTGTCCAGCGGCTAAGCACATAAGGTCCTGTACCGACCGGTTTACTCATCACCCAGCCAGCTTTGTCTTTGTACTTTTCAATGACTTCGCGGGCGACTGCAGCAGCCGGGCCGTGTGCCAGCAACATCGGAAAGTTCTGATCTGGATTATTCAGCTTGAGTACCAGCGTATAGCGGTCTGGAGTCTGAATGCCTTCAAATGGATTTTCATAGACTTTGCCATTTTTTTTGGCCATGGCTGTCCATGCTTCCAGCCCTTTGATCCGACCATCCAGCAACCAGCTATTTGGTGAATTAAGCTTTGGATCTAAGAGACGCTTTAGAGAATAAGCATAGTCATAGGCAGTCAGTTCACGTTTTTTACCGCCAAAGACCGGATCATCCGCAAAGTAAATGCCCTTTTTAACTTTAATCGTATAAGTCAAACCATCTGCACTGACCTGAGGCATATCTACCGCAGTCAATGGCACCAGTTTCGCTGGGGAAGCCAGATAATCATAGGTATATAAGGTTTCGAAAATCGCAGAGTTAATCTTGGCCGAATAACGGTCATGGATATAACCGGGGTCGAAACCGGTTTCAGCCGCGGGAAAGACCGTTTTTAAGACTTTATTTGGATTGGCGGGATTGGCAGCCCATGTGGGTGCAGCACCGGCCATCATTAAACTGGCCATTAAGACACCACTGGCCAGCTTTTTTAAAGCGTTTGTATTCACATTCATACTGGTTCTTAATCTTCTCAAGTTATTTTTTAACAGGTTCAATATCCAGATATTGCCAAACTGCTCTAGTCACCGGATGTGCCTTAAAGCCCTGTACCTGTGGGTGAATCAGCCAGTTACGTACCCGGGTATTGTGCAAAATCCATGGATTATCGGCCTCCATCTGGCGGTTCATCTGCTCATAATATGGAGTGCGTTGCTGAGGCGGCAGTTTCATCGCAGTTTGATACAGCGCGTCATAGGCTTTAGAGGTATAGCAGCTCAGGTTACCTTGCTGGGCATTTGGGCCATACAGCAACTGGGCAAAGTTTTCCCCTTCCGGATAATCTGCAATCCAGGCGCCACCCCACATCATATGTTTGCATTGAGTGGCTTCTTTTAAATTGTCGGCAAAGTTACTGACTTTAAATTCAACTTTTACCCCGATTGCATCCAGGTTCTTTTTCCATAGCTCCGCAGAAATAACGGAAGAGCTTGAGCTAGTCGAGTTCATTTTCAGAACCAATGGTTTGCCATCAGGCAAGGTGCGGTAACCGTCGACGCCTTTCTTGTAGCCAAAACGATCGAGCAGTTTATTGGCAATCAATGGGTTGTAGGCAATGCTGCTTCTATAATTCGGGTTATATCCGCCCACGCCTTCAGGAAGAATCATTTCAGCTTTAACAGCATGGCCCTTATATAGCTGCTGGATGGCTTCTTTCTGGTTATAGGACAAGGCAATGGCACGGCGTAGTGCAATTTTTTCCAGTGAGTTCCCACCAATCACCGGATCACGCATATTCATGATGGTATAGGTGATTTCCGGTTCTTTATTCGGATAATGCAGGATGCCTTTTTTCTTGTATTCACTTTTCAGCTGCTTATTTTCCAGTGCCTGTTCGGCGCCGCTCGCAGTGAGTTTGTCATAGTCCAGTTGTCCAGACTTTAAAGCCAGCCAGCGAGACTGTTCCTCTTCAATAATACTGATTTTGACCTTGCCAATTTGCGGCATCTGCTTGCCTTGCATGGCTTTGATAATACGTTGATCCCATTCGGAACCATCGCCCTTAAAGTTCCAGACAAAACCACGATAATTTGGGTTGGCGGTCAGTTCAATACGGCTACGCGGTACATATTTGTGTAATTGATACGCCCCTGTTCCAACCGGATGCTGACCTGCCCGATGACCATAATGTTCGATCACTTCCCGGGCGGTACCACTAAAAGCCACATAGGCCAGAATATACGGAAAATTCAGATCTGAACGGGTCAGGGTAATTTGTAAGGTATATTTATCTAGGGCTTTTAAACCGGCAATCGGAGCATCATAGTTAAATTTTCCCGTTTTTTTGGCCTGCTGGATGACTTGATCTGCGCCAAGAATTTTGCCTTCGATAAAGGAAAAAGAAGGCGAATGGTTTTTCGGATCCATCACCCTTTGCATGGAATAAATATAATCTCGGGCAACCAGTTCACGCTTCTTGCCCTGAAAGGCTGGATCCGGACTGAAATAAATTCCTGGCTTGATTTTAAAGGTATAAACTTTGCCATCCTGTTCAACGACGGGTAAAGACTCGGCGGTATTTGGGGCCAAAATTGCAGGCCGGGCCAGATAGTCATAACGCAACAAAGGCTCGAAAATGGCCTCAGCAACGCTACCACTATAAAAATTATAGGTTTTGACCATATCAAAACCATCATCAGGTGCTTCGAAAGCCAGGTTTAAAACTTTATCCGGATGTGCAGATGATTTTGCCCAGGCAGTTTGCCCCGAGCTCATAGCCAAGGCCAAAATCGTCATGCTAAAAAGTGCTGATTTCAAATTTGTACCTATTCTTTATCTTGAAGTTTTATTGCTATAGGAAGTTTTAAATACATCATCCCATATTTGCTTCAATGGATGGGTCAAAGCTGGACAGATGGAATAAACTGAACAAAGCGAATTTCATGCCATCCTTGCAAAAAATAGGGATTTCTTCCTGTTTTTAACTGAAAAAAGTTTATTTTTATTAATTATTTAAAACATTATGAATAACATAATATTTTCCATGAATCATTAGTTAAATTTTTATCCTCAAAATTCTTACTGAAGTTCATTTCGCACAAAAATAACTCAACCCTGTTTCATCTTATTGCACTATTGTATACCTTTAGGTAAACAATAAATAAACACAAGTAATTGTATTATAAATAATTTATTTTAAAAAAATATTGTATATTTTATGTAAAAATTATGCACCATGATTAAACTTTATTCAATTTCCCTCTCATTTTTGGACTACTTTCTTATTCATTAAATATTTATTTATTGCTTTGACAGGGGTCTCACTTCCTTCTTTCTTCAGATTCGATACACAGACTTCTTAATTTTTCTTCAGTATCGCTCGATAAATTCAAACCTCATTCAATTAAATCAATATTTTTCAATAATTTAAAAATATAAAAATATAAAATTTTATAAGTTGGCATCCGCCTTGCTTAGATCAACCCAGCACTACTTCACATAACAAAAGGGTGAAATTTACGATGAAAAAAAATAAATTGGTCGGATCTATGGGGGCTCCAACAGTTGGCAAGACAATACTCAAGTTAAGTACGCTTACCTTAAGTATGATGTGCTTGTCTTTGGCACATGCAGCCGATGAACCAGAAAACTCTGCCGCTCAACCTACCAAGGTTCAAAAAGTGACAGTGACAGGTTCATCTATTAAAGGAGTAGCTGCACAAAGTGCATCTCCTATTACTGTGCTTAAAGTCGAAGATCTGGTGAATCAGGGGGTCACCACGGTTGAAGAAGCCATTAATAAAGTAAGTGCTAACCAAGCTGGTTTTGCTGTTTCTCAAAATATTGGTAAAAGTAATACTTCAGGTTCTTCTGCCAACCTGCGTGGGATTGGTACTGATAAGACCTTAGTTTTATTAAATGGGCGTCGTTTGGCTAACAGCCCATTTAGTACTTCTGAAGTTAACCTGAATATTATTCCGCTCGCGATGGTTGAGCGAATCGAGATTCTGCGTGATGGTGCTTCTGCAGTATATGGTGCAGATGCAATTGCCGGCGTAATTAACTTTATTATCAAAAAGGAATACCAAGGTTTCGGTATTTCTGGTGGACTGCAAGCACCTGAAGAAAAGAATGGCGACAAATATGATGTCTCTATTTTCGGTGGTTATGGTGATCTGGATGAACAAGGTTTCAACGTTTACGGTGTAGTAGATTATCGTACTTCTGACATGATCATGGCCAAAGATCGTAAAGTCAGCCGTCGTGGTGGTTTAATTCCAGAGTTGAACATGGCGATCGGTTCAAGTGCCGGCTTCCCTGCCAACCTTTTAGATTCAGGTGTAGGTGTAGTTAACCCTTATATCAATCAAAACTGTAATAATGCACCAAATATGTTTGTATCTGGTACACGTTGCCTGTTAAACACTCAAGCACTCATTGGTATTACTCCAGAAGAAGAAACTTTTTCAGCTCTAGGTAAAGGTACCTTCAAATTAACCGATTCATTAAATGCGGTTGCTGAATATATTTATACTGAAAGTAAAGTAAAAACCTCGATAGCACCTGATGTATGGGGAGGTAGTCTTTCTATTCCAAATACCAGCAAATATTATCCAGGCAACGGCATTACACCAGACATCACTGGTCTGGTAGATCCAAGAGCAGCACTTTATTTACGTTCACAATCAGGTAACCGTGTTTCTCAATCAGAAAATGAATCAAACCGCTTTTTTGCAGGGATTGAAGGTGAAGTCTACGGTTGGGATGTAAATGGTGGCGTTACTTATGCCAAAAGTGAAGCAACTGATAATTTCGTCAGTGGTTACCTGAATCAAAGTTTGGTTCAAGCCGCACTTAATGATGGCACCTTAAACCCATTTGGTCCTCAGGCCGCTGCAGATGCTGGGAAATGGTCTACTTTTGATGTGGCAGGCCCAACAAATATGGCAAGTCTGGATTCTACCACTATAGATTTCACCGTCAGCCGTCCAATCTATGAACTACCTGCAGGTGAAGTTGGATTTGCCTTGGGTGGTAGCTACACCACTCAGGACTGGGAAGCCAAGGTGAATGCCGATCTTGTTCGCCAGGTTCCAGGTTCTGGTATTGATCCAAATAAACCGTCAAGTTCAGGTGACCGTGATATTACTGCGGTGTTTACTGAATTACATGTACCGATCTTGCCGACTCTAGAAGCTCAACTTGCGGCACGTTATGATGACTATAGTGACTTTGGTGATACTTTCAATCCAAAAGTATCCCTACGTTGGGAACCGGTTAAAGAGTTAATGTTCCGTAGTTCTTATAGTACTGGATTCCGTGCCCCAAGTATGTGGGAAATCAACTCTTTACAAAGTGAAACCAATACTAGCACTAACTTCAATAACCCACGTTTTTGTGATGCTAACGGTCAACCGACCAGCACCCAATTTGCAGACCAATGTGGTATGCAGTTCAAGCGTAAACAAGGTGGTAACCCAGACTTACAGCCAGAAGAATCAACCTCTTTTACAGCCGGATTCGTATATGAACCAATCAAGAATCTGGTATTCACCGCTGATTACTACAATATTGACATTGAAGGTTTAGTCAGCTCAGTTACTCCTAATGACATTTTTAATGACCTTGATCGCTATGGCAATCTGATCGTTTACGCTCCAGATGGTCGTATCCAGTATTTAAATACAACTCTACAAAATATGGGTGGATTAAAAACTGAAGGGATTGACCTCAGCCTGAACTACTTAAGCCCAATGACAGCAACAGGTCGTTTTGGTTTTGGGATTGATGGTACCTATGTCATCAAAATGGATGAGCAAGAAGAACCAAACGGTGAATGGGAAGGGCTCGTCGGCATCTATGATGATCCTGCAGTCGTCCGCTGGAGACATATTGCCAATATCAACTGGTCTTATGAAGACTGGAAAATGAGACTAGAACAACAATATATCCGTGGTTATGAAGACTTTTCTCAAGAACGTGATGTAAGTGCCTATACGCTTTATAACTTTGCAGGCACCTATAGCGGATTCAAGAATTTAGAGCTAACTGCAGGTATTCGCAACATGTTTGATGCAGAACCACCTGCTTCTGATGCAACCAACAATGCTCAATATGGCTATGACCCTCGTCACGGTGATCCAATGGGCCGTACCTACTTCCTACGTGGTACTTATAAATTCTTTTAATTAATTACTTCGCAAACACTGCTGCCAAGCGGTGTTTGCGGTTTTCCCCGTTTAATTTTAGCCAAACAAAAAATAATGCTGCCTGTAACTAAAAAAATTTTCTCATCAGTGCACTATTTCCTGTTTGTCTTAAATTCTAGGAGTCATGATGGGCACAAAGTTTGAAGACTTAGAAAAAAACTCCGCCAAAAAACTGACTGGTATTGGGGTCGTTGTTTTTTTGCATATCCTGGTTGGCCTGGTACTCATGGCTGGTATGGCAAAAGACATTATTAAACCAACGGAACAGCCAGTTGAGCTAATGATTATTCAAGATATTAAGCCGCCTGAACCTGAGCCACCAAAAGAAACACCACCTGAACCACCAAAAATCGTGGAAAAAGTAGCACAAGTGCCTGAGGTGAAACCGGTTGAAAAAGTCGTTCCTGTACAGAAAACACTTCCAACACCAACCCAACCGACAACTGTTGCAGTACCTACTCCCGTTGCAGCGAGTCCTTCACCAAGTCCGGTAGCAGCACCGGCTCCAGTAGTCGCAGCCGCTCCAGCCCCAGCTCCTCCACCCGCTGGCGTAACTCGTGGTGTTTCACAAGGTGAAGCAGGTTGTAAACGCCCAGACTATCCACGTGATGCACTGATGAATGAAGAACAAGGTGAAGTCTTGATCTCTGTATATGTAAATACCACCGGCAAGGTCCAGGATGCCAAAGTGAAAAAGTCGAGCGGTAGTCGTGCGCTGGATCGTGCAGCATCCAAGGCCTTCAGCTTATGTACTTTCAAGCCGGCAATGAAAAATGGCGAACCGCAAGAATCTTGGTATGACATTCCATATGAATTTGTCCTTGACTAACAGATACAACAGATAAAGAAAAAAATCAGGAGATCCATGATGAAAAAATCACTAAAACCTTTAAAAAATATGACTGCTGCTGGTGTAATTGCCATGAGCACTTTATTACCTCTGCAAACAGTTTTTGCAGAACAGTCCGCTACCCCCAATACCAGTGCTGTCACTGAGACAGTGGTAACAACACCTGCAACAGCGGCTACACCGACCCCGCCACCACTGCCTGCTGAAGCTAGCGATGAAAAGGCTGGATATAATCCTTATGGCCTAGAAGCCATGTGGAAAGAAGGTGATATTGTTTCTAAAATCACTTTGTTTATTCTGGTGGTCATGTCGATCGGTACCTGGTACATCATGATCAGCAAATGCCTGCAACAAGGCAAGATTCGCAAACAGGCTAAGCAAGCTGAAAATACTTTCTGGGAATCATCTTCTCTAGATAATGCAACCGAGAATCTGGATGAAGCCAGCGTCTACCGTTTTATTGCGGAAAAAGGTATCAAGTCAACCAAAAATCATGGTGGCACATTACTTGAGCGTATTGATTTCAATACCTGGGTCACCATTTCGATTTCCCGTGCAATCGACAAAATCCAGAACCATCTGAGTGGTGGCCTGGCCTTCCTTGCGACAGTAGGTTCTACTGCGCCCTTTGTTGGCCTGTTTGGTACGGTTTGGGGTATCTATCACGCACTTACCGCGATTGGTGTTTCAGGACAAGCATCCATTGATAAAGTTGCCGGCCCAGTCGGTGAAGCACTGATCATGACAGCCATCGGTCTGGCAGTCGCAGTTCCTGCCGTGCTTGGCTACAACTGGTTAACGCGTCGTAATAAAGCGGTCATGGAAGAAGTGCGTACTTTTGGTTCTGATTTACACGCAGTATTACTCAGCGGTGAAATTACAACCAATAATCCTGTTAATCGTGACGTGAAGTAAGAGTGAGGCATCAGCCATGGGAATGATGGTCAATTCAAACGACAGCGATGATGAGGTAATTGGAACCATTAATACCACCCCTTTGGTTGATATTATGCTGGTTCTGCTCATTATCTTCCTGATTACTGTACCGGTTGCCATTCATACCGTACCTGTCGATCTACCCGAAGAAAGAAATGTACCGTATGAAACCAAACCGGAAAACATCCAGCTGGCTGTCAATAAAACTGGCGATATTTTCTGGAACGAAATCTATATCGCAGATAAATCAGTTTTACTGACCCGTTTACAGGCAGAAGCCCAAAAACGTCCGCAGCCTGAAGTGCATATCCGTGGTGATCAGTTAACACCTTATGAGGCAATTGATCAGGTGATTAGTACCACCCAACAGGCCGGTATCGGCAAAATTGCTTTTGTCACCACTCCGCCCGCTACACCTTAAGCACAAAGAGGGATTAAGTTTATGGGTATGAATGTTGGTTCAAATCAAGACGATGATGTGATGTTAGATGTCAATATGACGCCACTAATTGATGTCATGCTGGTCTTGCTGATTATGTTTATTATCACAATTCCTTTGCCGAATAACTCGATTAATATCGATCTACCGAATGGAACGCCTCCTGTAACCGATGAAAAACCGCCTGAGCTGGTGGAATTACGTCTGGATGCACAAGGTAAGATTTTCTGGAATGAACAGCCGGTAGCAAATACCCAAGCTCTGGAAAACTTATTCAAGACAGTAGCGCAAAAAGCGGATCAGGATCAGATTAAAATCAAGGCGGATCGTGCCACTGAATATAAACATATCGCTATGGTCATGGCGGCAGCTCAAAGGCTGGAGGTCAAAAAAATTGGCATTATGAGTAACAACAACTAAGTATTTTCAAGATATAAAAAACCCAGCATGTGCTGGGTTTTTTATTCATCCGGTTTTACATCTGTGACTGAATATAATTTTGCAGACCAATCAGTTCGATTAAGCGCAATTGTTTTTCTAACCAGTAAGTATGGTCTTCTTCGGTATCCGACATTTGCTGGCGTAACATATCACGGCTGATATAGTCACCTTTCTCTTCGCACAGTTTGATGCCCTGCGCCAGTTTTTCCCGCACATGATATTCAAGTTTTAGATCGGCTTTCAGGCAGCTCACCACATCCTCGCCAATCTCAACGTCATCGCGCTGCATGTTTGGCGTTCCTTCAAGGAACAGAACACGACGGATAATCGCATCCGCATGCTGGGACTCTTCTTGCATTTCGTGATCGATACGTTCAAAGATTTTGGTCAATCCCCAATCTTCATACATACGAGAGTGAATCAAGTATTGGTCACGAGCAGCCAGTTCGCCACCGATCAACATATTTAAATAATCTACGACTTCTGGATTTCCGCGCATTTGAATAACTCCCTACCTGTATTTTGCTATTATGGCGAAAAGCAATTGAATTTGCAAAGCTTAACCATGGTTAAATATTTGATTTTTATATAATTAAAATGAGAAGTACTTGCATTTACACTTTGTTCTTAATGAAATCCCATTTATAAAACAACACTTTGCACTTTCATTACGCTTGGCAATAACCTAAAACTGGCGAATAAACACATGCGTTAAAATTTGTAAATCTTAATTTTGACCAGACAGATTCATTCTTTTTGTATAAACATCACTGCATTGGCGTACTTCATGCTTAAATTTCGCTTATCATTCACACAAATTTAAAACAACAACGGTTCCGATATGACACATCCACAAACAACAGCGCCTGTTCTGGTTACCGGTGCATCGGGTTATATTGCCAGCTGGGTCATCCAGAAATTACTCACGCAAGGCTATACCGTACATGCCACGGTGCGTGACCTGAATAAAAGTAAAAGCTTTGCCCATTTAGAAAAAATTGCCGACAGCACTCCGGGAACTCTCAAGTTATTTCAGGCCAATTTATTAAGCCCGGGTTCTTTTGATCAGGCGATGCAAGGCTGTGAAATTGTCTTTCATATGGCCTCACCTTTTGTGGTCACCAACTATAAAGATGCAGTCAAAGATATTATCGAACCTGCGGTGTTAGGCACTGAAAATGTATTGAATAGTGTCAATCAGATCGAATCAGTGAAACGCGTGATCGTCACATCGAGTATCGCATCTACCTATGGCGATGCCATTGATATTCTACAAACTGAAAATAACAGTTTTGATGAATCATGCTGGAATACCACCAGTTCGGCCACGCATCAGCCCTATCCTTATTCCAAAGTCATGGCAGAGCGCAAAGCCTGGGAAATGGCTGAAGCACAGGATCGCTGGGATCTGGTCTGTATCAATCCGGCACTGGTTTTTGGTCAATCCTTAACGCCAAATACCCAATCCGGTAGTGTAGAAGTCCTGCAACAGTTTGCCAACGGCATGACTTTGCTTGGTGTCCCGCCGATGTGGAATGGCGTGGTCGATGTTCAGGATGTCGCTGAAGCACATATCCGTGCGGCGTTTAATCCGCAAGCGCATGGCCGTTATATCATTTGTAGTGAAAGCTTGAGCCTGCTGGAAATGGGCCAAATTCTACGGGCACATTTTGGCAATAAGTTTCCGTTCCCGCGCAATCAATTGCCGAAGGCAGCTTTCAAAATGTTCGGACCTGTAGCAGGTTTTAGCCGCAAATTTGTAGAGCTAAATATGGGTTATCCAATTTTCTTTAATGCCCAGAAAAGTAAAAATGAGCTCGGCATTGAGTATCGTCCGGTGAAAGAAAGTCTGGTTGAACATTTCCAGCAGCTGCTCGATGATGGTGTCGTGAAAAAATATATTCCTTAATCTTTTTATGCAAAAAGCCACCCGAAGGTGGCTTTTTTAACTCTTATTCTTTCATGAAATGTGCAGAGATTTAGGCTTCAAGCTGACCATAGTCTTGCATCAAGCCAATAAACTGTTGTTCATTGATCACTGGAATACCAAGTTTTTCTGCTTTATCCAGTTTTGAGCCAGCTTTTTCACCCGCAACCACACATTTGGTTTTGCTGGATACACTGCCACTGACTCGTGCACCTAAGGCTTGCAATAACTGGGTTGCATCATCTCGTCCCATACTGCTTAAAGTCCCGGTGACCACCCAGCTTTCGCCGTTTAACGGCTGACGCGTTGGTGCAATCGGTGCATCCCAGTGAATACCGGCAGCCAGTAAACGATCCAGAACTTCCAGATTATGTGGCGCCTTGAAGAAATCCAGAATCCATTCCGCAGTAATATCGCCTACATCCGGAGTTTTCTTTAAAGCCTCCAGATCTGCCTGACGCAATGCCTCCAGTGTCTGGAAAGTATTGGCCAGCATACGTGCCGTAGTTTCACCCACCCCACGAATACCGAGTGCATAGATAAAAGCAGCCAGTGTGGTTTTTTTGCTGTTTTCAATCGCATCCAAAAGATTCTGAACCGATTTGGCGCCCATCTTTTCAATACCGAGCAAAGTCTCACGATGTTCATGTAGATGGTAAATATCTGAGACATCTTTGAGTAGATTCAGATGCAGTAACGATTCTGCCCAACGGTCACCCAAGCCTTCAATATCCATGGCTTTACGTGAGACAAAGTGACGAATGGCCTCAATACGTTGCGCGGCACAATACAGCCCACCAGAACAGCGTGCCAAGGCTTCGCCTTCCGGCATGACCACGGGTGAATCACAGACTGGGCATTGCTCAGGTAAATGCACTTCGACTGCATCAACCGGGCGAAATTCTGGCCAGACTTTTTCCACCTTAGGAATTACATCGCCACTACGATAAACACTGACGGTATCACCAATACGTACATCCAGACGGTGAATTTCGCCGATATTATGCAGCGTCACATTGGAAACAGTTACTCCTCCGACAGCGACTGGATTTAAACGCGCAACCGGCGTCAATGTTCCAGTACGACCCACTTGCCAGTTAATATTTTCTACTGTGGTCAGTGCTGCAACTGCCGGAAATTTATAGGCGGTGGCCCAACGCGGTTCACGGCTCAGGAAACCGAGTTGTTGCTGCTGTTTCAGGTCATTGACCTTGATCACCATGCCATCGATTTCGACACTGAGACTGGCACGCTCATCAATGATCTGTTCATAGACCTTTTGCACGTCTTGAATACTGTCACAGATAAAGTGACGCTCGCCAACCGCAAAACCGAACTGATGTAACCATTCCAGACTGGCAGACATGGTGGTTTGTCCATGATGCGGCACGCACTGAGCAATCCCATAAGCATAAAAAGCCAATGGCCGCGAGGCAGCAATATTCGGGTCCAGCTGACGCAAACTTCCTGCCGCAGCATTACGCGGATTGGCAAAGGTCTTTTCACCTTTAGCCGCATTGGCTGCATTCAGTTTCTCAAAACCGGATTTTGGCATCAACACTTCGCCGCGTACTTCCAGCAAATCGGGAATGATGCCATTCACCTGAGATAAAAGTTTCGGCAGGTTGCGAATAGTTCTGACATTCTGGGTGATGTCTTCACCGGTTTCCCCATCGCCGCGCGTCACCCCACGTGTCAGTACGCCATGCTCATACCAGAGTGAAATGGCCAGACCATCAAATTTCAGTTCAACATCATATTCAATTTTTTGATTTGGCAAACGTTCTTCAATACGGCGGGCAAAAGCCAGCAAATCTTCCTGATTAAAGACATTGCCTAATGACAGCATCGGCACGGCGTGTGTTACGGTCACAAATTTTGAAAGCGCCTGCCCACCCACTTTATCGGTTGGGCTATCAGACTGGATCAGATCAGGATATTGTTGTTCTAAGGCTTTGAGCTGATGAAAGAGCTGATCATATTCACTGTCTTCAATGCTCGGTTGATCCATCACATAATAAGCATGGTTATGCTTGGCAAGCAGTTGAATCAGTTGACGCATTTGCGCAATGACAGTGGCATCTTGGGTCATAATTTCACCATAAAAAAGGGCGGAAAATCCGCCCTGTAGAATATTCAGCTTTTGGCTATTATAAAAATTGCAGTCTACAGATTCAACTTGGAGATTGAACAAAGCAGCCTTAAACTTCCGTACCTTGTCCAGCACGATAATCAATAGCCTGATGGCGCCAGAATTCACGTAATTGTGGAGTAAATTCCTGCTGGTTCTGATCATAGACCAGACCATCGACTTCACGGGCAATCAAACGTGAAATACTGTCCATGGTATCAAACGCATTTTGTACATCGCTATGCGGTAAAGCCAGGAAGAATGCCAGACCTTTCACTTCCTGAGTCGACAGGGTTTCCAGATCAAAGCCTTCCATTCCGGTATCGGTCATTTGCAATACCGAAAACAGCAGTTTTGAACCATCTTCACTATAACGGTGGAAACAGGCCAATTCACCATAACGCAGGCCATATTTCAATAAAACCTTCAAGGTTTTATCACCCGAAAGTACACGGCCTTGTGGATAGATATGCAAAGAAATAATGGTTTCAGCATTGGACAAAGCACTTTCTTCATCCACTATTTTTTGCTCATGCAGATGTGCATCCAGAATACTGCTTTCATCATTAAATTCAGAAATTTCTGCTTTTTCGATGTTTCTGTTCAGGCTGAATTCAGGCATTTCTTCCTTGGTTTCAGTCTGGCTATTCTTATGTTCTGCTTCTACCTGTTGAACATCCGCTGCTGTTGCTACCGACTTTGCCACTCCTTCAGCTTCTGTTGACGGGACAACTGCAAGAGTTTCGACCGCTGCCGGCTCAATCGGAGTTGATTCAGCCTTGTGAAATACTGAAGGCTTTTCAGGAGCCGGTTCATCTATACCCAGGCTTGGCTCGATACGATCAGATTCGACATCCTGTTGTGCCAATTGAGAACGTACATGCCTTGGAATGATCGGTGTCTGGCTATCCGGGTCGATATGCAGGTTGGCATCCAGTGAAGGTACAGCCTCTACAGGTTTTTTGAACAGCATTCTTATACCAAACAGCATAATCACAATTGCGATAACAATCCCGATAATGGTGGTGATTTCCATATTATACCTCCGCAGCTAGGCCGTATTCTTTTGCCTGTTCCAAATTAACTGTCACTAATTTTGATGTTCCCGGTTCAGGCATGGTTACACCCAAAAGATCAGTCGCCATCATCATTGCAAGTTTGTTATGGGTAATATAAATAAATTGCACGTGTTCAGAAAGCTCTTTGACTAAATTACAAAAGCGTCCCACATTGGCATCATCCAGCGGTGCATCGACTTCATCCAGTACACAAAATGGTGCCGGATTTAAGCGAAAAATCGCGAAGACCAATGCTAATGCAGTTAAAGCCTTTTCTCCACCCGAGAGTAAGGCCAATGAGCTGTTTCGTTTACCCGGTGGTCGGGCCATCAGTTTTACCCCCGACTGCCAGCCATCTTCAAGGCTTAAACTCGCCTCACCACCTTCAAAGACTTTCGGGAACAGGTTTTGCAGTTCAGCATTGACCTGATCAAACGTGTGCATAAACAGTTTACGGGTTTCCTGGTCAATACTTTTCATTGCAGCCTGTAGCTGTTCAACCGTATTTTCCAGATCCTGCATCTGATGACTCAGTTCCTCATAACGTTTTGACACTTCTTCATATTCTTCAGAAGCCGCCAGATTGACTGCACCGAGTTTATCAAACTGAGCCTGAGCTTTTTCCAGTTTCGCCTGATGTGCTTTAACATCAATATCGAGCCCGGAAATTACTTCACTATTCAATTCTTTCAGTTGTTCAGAATAATGCTGCAAATCAGATTTGGCTGCCTGCCAGGCCAGACGTTTTTCTTCCAGTGTAGTGCGGAGTTTTTCATCCTGCTGCTGGAAGCTGTGACGCTGTTCGGTCAGCTGCTGCTGTTTGCTCTGCACCTGATTTAATTCAATCTGCCAGTCGGCCCAGGTCTTTTGCAGCTTTTCAGTGATCTGCGCCTGTTCATTGAACTGGCTCTGTAAAGCAGGTAATTCCAGCTGTACCGGATCGACAAACTTTTTGGCTTGTTCGATTTGTGCAGTAATTTGCTGAGACTGTTCTTTTAGGAAAACCTGATCTTTTTCCAGTAATTCAATCTGCTGCTGGCTTTGCACATTTTGCCGGCGCAACACTTCCAGTTCCTGCTGCGCTTGCTGATTGAGCTGCTGTGAGTCATCCAGCTGAGCACTCAATTCTTCTAGCTGGAATTGCAGGGTTTTATAATTTGGTAGCGCCTGTTCCAGTTTGATATTCAAGGCATGCAGATCAATTTCCAGATCATCTTTCTGCATGGCATCTTCTTCAAGCTGCTCATCCAGTTGTTGTAACTGATGCTGTAATTGCTGCTTTTGCAATGCGAAAGCCTGAGCACTACTTTGTACTTTGGCAATATTGACATCGAGTTGCTGCAGCTGCTTTTGGGTATGCTTGTGCTGCTCACTGATGCTTTGAATCCGGCTTTGCAAAGCTTTAACCTGATCGGTGAGTTCAGGTAACTGCTGCTCCAACTGCATAAACTTAGGTTCAAGTTCTGCAAGTTGCTGCTCGATTTCATCCAGACGGATTCGATGACTCAATGCACCTTGTCCAGCCTGACTGGCCTCATCATAGTCCAGGGCAATCACCCAATCCGCACCAACATGGTAGCCATCTAAACTCAGTAATGTCTGGCCTTGTAATAACTCAGTTTGAAGCGGCAATGCTTGCGCTAATGTATCTACGACTCCAACTTGCTGCCACAGTGAATAATGCGGAGATTCAATCCAGTCGGCCAGACACATCGTATTGGCAATCTGAATTTTATTCTGAACAGCCTGTTGTTTTAACTGACGCGCACAATCTTCAAGGAAGTGCTCGCCCTCTGTCAAAATCTGGGCAGACAGCCACTTAGCCAAAAACTTTTCGATCAGGCTGGCATGTACCTTGCTTGCATCATTGAGCTTAAGTACATGCATTAGCTGTACCGCATTACTCTTAGCATTTGGGTTGGCTTTGGTCAGTAATTGGCTCAGGTTTTTCTTTTCTGAATGAAGTACCTGAATTTCAGATCTGAGCTGCATCAAGCGCTGTTGTTGGGTCGCCTGCTCTTCCTGAATCTGCTCGAATTGAGTTCTTAAATCTGTTAATTGAATTTCATAGCCAACGATTTGCTGTTCAGCTTGGGCTTTGTCTGCCTGATACTGCTCCAGCTCATCTTGCTGCGCCTGTTGCTGAATCTGTGCACTTTGCTGTTGGAGCGTCTGTTTCTGCTGTTCAATCCGCTCAATATTCTTTGCCAGTTGCTCGCTTTGAGCCAACATCTGTAATTTACGCTGTTGCTGCTGTTCGACCTGGGTTTTGATCTGGGTAAATTGCGCTGCCACAGTGCTATGCTGTGACTTGAGCTCAGTCAGATTTTGGCTTTGCGCCTGACTCTGGCCATCTTGCTGCTGCAATTGTGCCTGCTGATCTTCAAATTGCTGCTGCAAGGTTTCGAGTTGCAGTTCAATCAACTGCAAACGCTCTTTGGTTTGGGCTTTTTGCTGTTCCAGTTTGACCAGACTGGTGGAATTCTGCTCCAGCAAAGACTGCTTTTGTTGCAGGGTCATTTCTAGTTCAGCCAGTTTTTTCTCGGCCTGTTGCCATTCACTTTGCAAAGGGGTGGATTGCTGAATCAGACGCTGAAACAGTTCACTGGTACTGCCCAAATCATGTTCAACGGTAGTCAGTTCAGAGCGCACCAGCTTAAAATTTTCCCCGAGCATATTCATCTCAAGGGTATATTCTTCTTGTAAGCGCTGGCTCTGCTCACATTGAAAAGACAGAATTTCAATCTTGATGGTACGTATCTGCCCTTCCAGTTCTTTATATTGAATCGCACTTTCCGACTGACGTTTCAGGGTTTTTAGCTGAGATTTCAGTTCGGAGGCGATATCTCCCAGACGCGACAGGTTTTGTGTGGTGTGATCCAGATGCAGCATGGTTTCACGGCGACGCGCCTGATAACGCGATACCCCGGCCGCTTCCTCAATATAGACCCGCATTTCATCTGGCTTGGCATCGACCAGGCGGTTAATCATGCCCTGTTCAATAATCGCATAAGAACGTGGCCCAAGACCGGTACCAAGGAAAATATCGGTAATATCACGACGACGGCATTTGCTGCCATTCAGAAAATATTCAGACTTGCCATCGCGGTTGACCTGACGGCGTACTGCCAGTTCATTATAGGCATTATAAGCACCGCCCAGCTTGCCATAGGTATTGTCAAAGCGCAGTTCTACACTGGCCATGCCCACCGGTTTACGCTTGGCAGTTCCGGTGAAAATCACGTCCTGCATGCTGCCACCACGCAACTGGCGCGCACTGGACTCACCCATGACCCAGCGTATGGCATCAATGACGTTGGATTTACCACAACCGTTCGGTCCCACCACCGCAGTACGATTATCTTTAAAATGTAAAGTGGTACTGTCGGCAAAAGATTTAAAGCCTGAAAGTTTTAAACTGCTTAAACGCATAATGTCCTGATTTAACGTCGTGAGCGTCTGGCCCACGCGAGTTCAATTTGTTTCATCCGTGTCAGAGATTCCAACACAAGGTTGCGCAAGTGTCGACAAAAATCTTCCATAAATAAAGTGGCCTGATGGCTTTTTCGTATCAAAATTGCTTCAGTGACCAGTTTAAATAAGTCGAAAGATTCCTGTAACTCGCGTCTGGAAATATTCAGGGTCAGAAAATAGCTCCGACGCAAAGAAGGCAGCAGTTCCTGATAGTAGCGCATCAGATAAGGATTCCCGACCATCTCATGCTGCTGGGCCATGCCCTGAAAGATCAGATCATAAAACTTTTCGGTGTGTCCTTGGCGGGTTTCTGCTTCTAATTGCTCTAATAATAGCTGAATGCGCTCAGCTTCATGCACACGCCAGGTTTCCGCCATGCGATGCACCATCTGCCCGAGCAATAACGAGGTCATATCAAATAAGGCACGCACCTGCAAGGCCGACATTTCCGAGACAATCGCCCCACGGCGCGGAAAGATTTCAATCAGCTGGGTGCGTTCCAGCAAAAGCAGGGCTTCACGAACCGAACCCCGACTGACATCAAGCTCCGAGGCAATCCTGAGCTCCTGTATACGTTCGCCTTCGACCAGTTCACCGCGAATAATCTGTTCACTAATGTGCTTGGCAATCTGCTCAGACAAACTCTGCGCTTGTTCTAATGGCATACCGTTCCTGTCTTTATTTTTATGGATACTGGTTTAGCCCTTGATTTGGACTATGTTGCTATTAAACGGGTTTTTATCCATAAATACTTTGACATTGTCAGACAATCTTATGTCTATATAGCCAACTCAAGCCCATAAAAAAAGGAGAATAGTCATCTATTCTCCTAATACGGTACATCAGTCCAACCTAAAAGGTTTAAATCAGGCCATAAAACCTTGATAAATAAAATACAGGCCGACGGTGGTCAGTAGTGCAGCAAAACATTTTTTTAATACGGCCGGTGAAAGCAGATGTGCCACTTTTGCCCCTAGCTTGGCCGTGAAAAAACTCATCATGCTGATACCGATAAAGGCATAAATATGAATATAGCCAATAGTATTTGGCACGGTGACCTGCGCCTGTTTACCAAACCAGATAAAACCCAGTGCACCTGCGACGGCGATCGGCAATCCACAGGCCGCAGAGGTCGCCACTGCTTTTTGCATCACGATTCCGCAGCGATTTAGAAATGGGACTGTCAGACTTCCCCCGCCAATCCCAAAGATCGCCGATGCCACACCGATCCCACCACCTGCAGCAATTTGTACCGGGGTTGAAGGCAATTTTTGATTCGGATCGATCTGAATATGCGCTCCCCTGAACATTCTAAATGCCACCCAGACCGCAAAGAAGCCAATCAGTAATTGCAAACCCTGACCAGATAAATAATCGGCAATCCCCGCCCCCAGGAAAGAACCAATGATCAGACCTGGCGCCAGATTACGAAACACGGGCCATAGCACTGCCCCTCGTTGATGATGCGCCATCACCGAACTGATAGAAGTCACAATAATTGTTGCCAAGGAAGTACCCACCGCCATATGCATAATCACGCTGGGATCGTACTGAAGCTGGGTAAAAACAATGTACAGGATCGGCACAATAATCAAACCACCGCCGACCCCAAACAGGCCTGCGGTGAATCCGGCAATTGCACCAATCAATAAATATATGATTAACTCCATAACGATATTTACCACGTTTAGATTCAAATGGATGTAGAAACTCGTGAACTGCAACAACGATTAAGCGATGCAGGCCAACTCCCGGAAGTATTACTCATCAAACCGATTACTACATCGACCAATGATGATGTGCGCGAATTGGCAACGAAGGGGGTACAGCAGGTTCTGGTATGCAGTCATGTGCAGACCCAAGGCCGTGGACAGCGTCAACGTCAGTGGATTTCACCTGAAGGGAACATCTATTTAAGCACATTGCTGCATACACAAAAACCCATTGATGGTCGTCTGGCGCTGGAAATTGCGTTAAATATCCTGCAAATGCCAAGTCTAAAAGGCCTGGAATTACAGGTAAAATGGCCGAATGACCTGTATAGCCTGCATGGAAAATGGGGCGGTATTCTGGTCGAGCCGGTTTCAACGACACAGGTGGTGGTCGGGGTCGGACTAAATATTGATCCTCTGCCCACCAACCTTCCAGACCAGCTGGTCAGTTCCCTGAGCGAGCTGGGTTTATCTCGCACTTCAAGAGTCGAGCTGATTGCCCAGTTATATCTGGCGATTCAACAAGCCGGGCAATGGTTTAATTATGGCAGTCAAAACCTGGCGGCGCGTTTCAATCGATCGGCTGCATTTATGCAACAAACGGTTGAATTTACCGATGTGCAAGGGCAATATTCCGGTACTTTTCTGGGGATTCAGGACGATGGTGCAGTCAAGATTTTGACCGATCAGGGAATCCAGACCTTTTATCAGGGACAGCTCCGCCTTAAACACGGTGGATGAACAGGCATACAGCAATGAAAAAATTATGGTTGGATATCGGCAATACCCGGCTTAAATACTGGATTACCGAGCATGATCAGATTATTGAACAGGCAGCAGAATTACATTTACAGTCCCCTGCTGATTTGTTACTTGGCCTGATCCAGCATTTCAAAGCGCTGGGCTTGCATCAGGTAGGTCTATCCTCTGTCCAAGATAAAATCAATAATGAGCGCATTCTCAGCATTTTAGAAAGCCTGCATATTCCAGTGATTTTTGCTCAAGTACAGGCAGAATATGCCGGTCTGATCTGTGGCTATGATGAACCTTCGCAACTGGGCATTGACCGCTGGTTACAGGTACTTGCAGTGGCGACGCAAGCGCATGAAAATTATTGTGTGATTAGTTGCGGTACGGCGCTGACCATTGATCTGGCGCAAGGACAACAACATTTGGGTGGATTTATTCTGCCAAATCTATACTTGCAGCGTGACTCCCTAATTCAGAATACCAAAGGCATTAAAATTCCGGATGCCGCTTTTTCTGAACTCAATCCTGGACGCAATACCATCGATGCGGTACATCATGGCATCCTACTTGGTCTGCTGAGTATCATCGAAAAAGTATTGCGTGATTTCCCTGCACAGTTGGTTTTAACTGGTGGAGATGCGCCGCTGTTTGCGCAACATCTCGCTCAGTATCAGCCCCGGATTGAACCGGATCTTTTGCTTAAAGGCCTGCAGCATTTTGCAGCTCATTTGCCAGACACTGTTTGATAATGTCCAGCAATTGCGGAAAATCGGCAAAGCCATCGGACTTGTTGAAATGCCCGGCTTTTTTGATCTCAAAAATTTGTGCATTCAAGCTATGTGCTAAACGCAAGGAAATCGGTGCAGGCACATAGGGATCATTACTGGAGATCAGCATCACCGCACGTTTATAGCTATACGGCAAGTTTTTCAGATCGAGTCGCACAGCCTGCAGTATTTTATTCAGTTCTGACCAGGCCACCAGCGGTGTATCAAAGGCCGAGACCAGAATGATGCCGCCGATCTTGTGTTGCTGCTGAATATAATGTTCCTGTAAAAAGTTTAAAACACTGACGCAACTCAGGCCATGTGCAACTAAAAAGGTATGTTCATCCATCTGCGGAATGTGCAGTTTCAGATTCTGCTGCCACTCTTCTAAATCAGGCTGAAAAGGGTTGGCCAGCATAATCCGTTTAGACTCAAAACCGGCATTTTTAAGCTGGCGACTGAACCAAGGGTACCAGTGATCATTGGAGGTCGCCTGATAATCCGGCACGATATAGACTTTCTTTATTATATTTTTCATAGTGATTTACTTATTATCATTGAACGCAAATTGCGTCGACAAAAAATAAGTTTTAACCAGTCTGGAGATGGAATTCAAGTGCCTTTTTGAACACCATCTCATGTTAAATTTTAAAATTTAGCGAATACAATAACATGCCTAAATTTAAGATTTAATCAGATAAGGTTCGATTACTTTCCAGAGTTCTGGCAAATCAGTACAGCCTTGAGAATCAATAAAATGTCCGTGATGCTTGGCATTCACCACAATGGCATCCAGACTGTCCGCCTGTTCCAGACTAAATTCTGGTGCAACCCGGTCATCTCCTTCGGAGTAGATCACCACACGCTCTGCAACCTGTTGTTTGAGTAAATCAAAATTGATTTCAGCGGCATCAATAAAAGGGTTTACTTCATCCAGGCGGTCCAGCCGGCCATTAAATCCCGCGATCAATACCAGTTGCTGAATTTTCTGCTGTTTTAATTCTCTGGATAGGTAATGTAATGCGGCTACAGTTCCCAAGCTATGTGCAATAAAGATACTGTCCTCATCAATTGTATCAATCTGTTCACGCATTTGCTGATCCCAGGTGTCCAGTGTCGGTGTAGTTGATGGATCGAGCCGGAGGACTTTTAAACCGACATTTTCCTGTTGGGCTTTTTCCTGAATCCAGGGGTACCAGTTTTCTTCCGGGCTTGCAGTATAACCATGTACGACAATTACTTGGTTCATTTGAAATTTCTCTTTATTTTGTGCTGATATTCCCGAGTCTGCCTGATCGGATTTTTATTTTGGGTAAGTAAATGTTGTTTTGTTTAAACCGGTTTGACTATTTATTCGCAATAAAAAAAGGCGCATATTGCGCCTTTTTTTAAAACAAAACTTATTTCTTGTCATTGCCGCCGAACAATGGACCCATACCACCCCCGCCGCCAAACTGTTTCTGCAAGCCGCCGAGTGACTTCATCATTTTTGCCATACCGGATGGATTGGCAAATTTTTTCATCATCTTGGCCATTTGGGCATGTTGCTTGATCAGCTTGTTGACTTCTGCCACTTCCATACCACAACCTGCTGCGATACGTTTTTTACGGCTTGGGTTCATCAAGTCCGGGTTACGGCGCTCTTTGATAGTCATCGACTGGATAATCGCTTCCATTTTCTTGACCTGCTTTTCAGGATTGGCTTGCGCCAACGCATCTTGCAGACCGGCATTGCTCATGCCAGGAAGTTTGTCCAGGAAGCCCATCATGCCGCCCATCTTGTTCATCTGCTCAAACTGCATCAGCATGTCTTCAAAGTTGAAGCTGCCGCCTTTTTGCAGTTTTTTCGCCATTTTTTCGGCTTTTTCTTTGTCGACCTTGCGTTCAAGTTCTTCGACCAAAGAAAGTACATCACCCATACCGAGAATACGCTGTGCAACACGCTCAGGATGGAATGGCTCCAGGGCATCGAGTTTCTCACCCATACCCAAGAATTTGATTGGCTTGCCGGTAATCGCCCGTACTGAAAGCGCTGCACCACCGCGCGCATCACCATCAGTTTTGGTCAGGATCACACCAGTTAAAGGCAAGGCATCATTAAATGCTTTGGCGGTGTTTGCCGCATCCTGACCGGTCATGGCATCGACCACGAACAGGGTTTCAGTCGGGTTAATCGCTGCATGCAGCTCTTTGATTTCACCCATCATGTCATCATCGATATGCAAACGACCTGCCGTATCGACAATCAGCACATCGGCAAACTGGATTTTTGCCTGTTCAATCGCGCGATTCACAATCGTAATCGGTTTTTCGTCTGCGCTAGATTCCAGGAAAATCGCACCGACTTCACCCGCGACAGTCTGTAGCTGTTTGATCGCAGCCGGACGATACACATCGGCAGAGACCATCGCGACTTTTTTCTTTTGACGTTCTTGTAAGAAGCGTGCAAGTTTCGCTGCAGTTGTTGTTTTACCTGCACCCTGCAAGCCTGCCAGCAGGACAACCACAGGTGGTTTTGCAGCGAGGTCGAGGCTTTCATTGGCCTCGCCCATCATTTTGGTCAATTCGTCATGAACGATTTTGACAAAAGCCTGCCCAGGAGATAACTGAGTCATCACTTCCTGGCCCAATGCTTCTTCCTTAACTTTCGCGATGAATTCACGAGTTACAGGTAACGCAACATCGGCCTCAAGAAGCGCCATACGCACTTCACGTAACGTATCTTTAATATTGTCTTCGGTTAGCTGCCCTGAGCCAGTAACATTTCTTAAACTCTGCGTGAGTCGTTCTGTTAAGGTATCAAACATTGCAAAATCCGCTTAAAATAGCCATGAGCAAAAAATTGTTTCTTAAAATAGAAAATTTATGCATAGAATGCTATAGGATACTGTAGTTCGCAGCGAATTTATATAAATGAATATTCATCACCCTTAAAAAGGTTTGACATGGTTAGCCTCCCCTTGGTTTATACGATCTTAGCATTAGTCGCTTACACCGCTTCCTTCTGGTATCTGTTCATTCATTTAATGTCTAAACGTGCTCCTAATCAATGGTTTGTCTCGCTAACCGCACTGCTTGGCCTGGGCTTGCATGCGCTGGTTTTATATGGCGATATGCATACCCCGCTGGGCATCAATTATGATGTCTTTGCCCTGTTTTCCTTTACCTCTGGTCTGATGCTGTTACTCAGCATTATTTACAGTACTTATCGTCCAATTATTGCCCTGAACCTGATCGGGATTCCGGTGGCTGCGACCGGATTAATTCTTGGCTTTGCGTTTACTCAGCCTGCAAAAATCATCACACAAAACTCTTTGGGTCTGGATATTCATATTATCCTGTCTTTGTCTGCTTATGCGGTATTGCTCATGGCGACTATTCAGGCCGTAATTTTACGCTTTCAGGATCGTGAGCTGAAAAAGAAGCAAAAACGCCGGGTCTGGGTCAGTTTGCTACCCTCTTATCAAGACATGGAATCATTGCTGTTTGATATGCTGATGACCGGTTTTGTTTTACTTACCCTCGCTTTGGGCTTTGGCTTTTTTACTATCGACAATTTCTTTGCTCAGCATCTGGCACATAAAACGGCGTTCAGTATCATTTCCTGGCTTGTTTACGGTTCACTATTAATTGGACACTGGAAGTTTGGCTGGCGTGGCCAAAAAGCTGTGCGCTTTACCCTACTCGGTTTTGGCTTGCTGGCACTGGGTTTTATTGGTTCTAAATTTGTGCTGGAAATGATTCTAGGGCGATAATTCTGAGCCGTGAATATTCAATTCATTGTTCAATAAACAGATTCTAGCTCTAATATTTTTTTAAACGATTATACGCCCCGCACGCACTGATAATGGCCAGCGAATGACTCTGGGCAATTCTGGATCTTCCCATTCTGGCAATAAGGCATCTGCCAGTACATTTAATGGATTATGTCCGAGTGCTTGAGTTGCTGCTTTCACGGCTGACCAAGTACTCATATAACCAATTAACTGATAAAAATTCCATTCAACCTGCAATACCGGTGGCTGAGTCGCAATTTCCTGAAATGGAAATGGTAAATTTTTATATCCTTCATCTACATGGCGACGTTCAGGTGGCCAGTACGGTGCAAGCGTGACTTCATAAAAATGCTTAAAATAATGATTCAGATGGGGCTCATCCACACTGAATACGCCATAGCTAATTAAAGCCAGAATGGCATTGGGTTTAGCAATCCGGCGAACTTCTGCGTAAAATTTTTCCAGATCGAGCCAATGCGCTGCTTGAGCCACCGAAATCAGATCAACACTCTGGTCAGCACACGGAATCTTTTCAGCGAGTGCCTGACCATACTGAATTTTTGGATGCGGTTTGGCTTGGGCAAGCTGTTCAGCACTCGCATCAATAGCAAGCACCTGATCAAAGTAATTCGCCAAAACTTCTGAAAGCTGTCCAGAACCACAGCCGACATCTACAGCCAATTTAGTACCTGGTGACAGCTCTGCCAATAGCTTTCCCAATGCATCCGGATAATGCGGACGAAACAAAGCATAGTCCTGTGACTGCTGGGAGAAATGATCTTTAAATTCCCTATTTTCCATATATATGCTTTCCAGACCAGTTTTATTTCAGTCTAAATAGACGGTCAGGGAATGCAGTTGGAATTTGGTTTCAGTTACTTCCTGTTTTTAAAATGCAGAATTCATCTATTTAATAGAATCATGTTCTTAACTTAGTCATTCAAGCTATTCTGCTTGATCTGATAATCTGCCTTAAACGCTTTGTAACTGAGCCGGTCTGTGGAGACTTCTGTTAAAGGACTGACCTCCTGCATTGAGGAAAGACAGCGCTCTGTCAGCTGAATATATTCTTGTGTCCCTTTGCTTTTCCAAGCAATTTCTTTGGTGTCCAGGGGACGGATGACCCGTGCTGGACTACCGAGTACCAATGAATTTTCCGGAATTTGGGCCTTGGCTTTAACCGTACTATTAGCACCAACAATGGTATTTTCACCAATCTCGGCTTCATCAAGAATCACGCTGTTCATGCCGACCAGTACATTTTTACGAATGATACAGCCATGTAAAATCGCGCCGTGTCCGATATGGCCATACTCTTCGACCAGCGTGACGCTACCGGGAAAGCCATGGATGGTACAGGAATCTTGAACATTGGCATTTTTCTGGATGTGAATCCCGCCGAAGTCGGCTCTTAAAGTAGCGAAAGGCCCGATATATACGCCCTCTTCAATCACTACATCCCCGATCAGAACGGCTTGCGGATGCACATAAGCGTGAGGGCTGACCACAGGAATCACCCCATCAATGGCATAACACGGCATTATTTTATTCCTTTAAAAATGCAGAATTAGATTAGCTAACGGCTTCCAGTCGCAAACCGCCAAAACGTTTATAAAATTGTGGATGTACCGGCGGCATCGAACCTTCCGAAGTTCGGGCGATCTCCATAAAGAACTCATCCCCTGCCGCAACCACCGTTTGATATAAATTACTGCTCAGATTACGGGCATTCAGGGAAAGCCAGTTGGATGGCAATAATTCAAAAGGCAGATTCGGATCTTTTAATAAAATCCGGCGGAATTGATGAATCAGCAAAATACGCAACTGAAAGGCCTGAACCGGATCCAGCTCATCTTCCTGTTCCACCAGATGAAAGAATTCCCGGAAATCCGCAATAAATTTTTCATAGCGCTGATGCAGTTCCTGCACCGGCCAGTTGGTGGCAACCATGCGTTTCACGGTTGGATAGGATTCCTGCCAGAGCTGCAAGGTTTCGGCCTTAAACACCACGACTTGGTCGGTCATTTTCAGGTTCAGCAGCAGGTTTTGCAGTTTCTGGTGATCACAGCCCGGATAGGCCATGACATTAGTGGCGATATTGGCAAAGCCCAGCCATTCCAGTTCTTTTTTCAGAACCAGTTTATTTTCCAGTTCCACTGAACTGAGCAGCACCAGATCCCACTTCTGATCCCATTCGGTATGCTGAAAACTGTAAATTTTTTGATCCGCCATAATAAAACGCTGGCGGCTGCTTTCGGTTACGCGATAATAACTGGTGCGACCAATTTTCTCAGACATCAGCCAGCCATTTTGGACCAGACGAAATACGGCAGTCCGTACCGATCGTTCATTAAATCCGAAGACATCCATGAGCTGAATTAGACTGGCCAGACTGATAATGCCACCCCGGTGAAAAATACAGTCACCAAAGATGGTCATGATTAATGAGGTTCCGCTGAGTGCTTCAGTTTGAATAAAGTCATCAATTATTTGTTTTAATTTCGGATTCATTGCGTTTAACTTTACCTTATAGAAACTGGATGATAGACCATTTGGCTATCATCCAATAGTACTTCATGCAGACTTGCGGATATCAAACACGCGCTGTGCCTTGCCTTCAGAGCGTGGCAGACTCCCTTCAGGTAACACTTCGACACTTACGGTGATTCCGACCATGGTTTTAATCTGGCTTTTCAGCTGAGTTGCCAACTGGTGCGCCATAATGTCACTGCTATCTTTACGCATTTCGGTACGGATATGCAATGTATCCAGATGTCCCTGTTTGCAAATCTGGATCTGATAGTTCGGAATCAGTTGCTGGATCTGTAAAATCTGCTCTTCAATCTGTGATGGGAAGACATTGACCCCACGAATAATCATCATGTCATCACTACGGCCGACAATCTTGTCCATACGGCGCATGGTGCGTGCCGTGCCTGGCAATAAACGGGTCAGGTCACGGGTACGGTAACGGATTACCGGCATGCCTTCTTTAGTAATTGTGGTAAAGACCAGTTCACCCAGTTCGCCATCTGGCAGCACTTCGCCAGTTTCCGGATGGATAATTTCAGGATAGAAATGATCTTCCCAGATGGTTGGGCCATCTTTGGATTCCAGACATTCCATCGCTACGCCCGGCCCCATCACTTCTGACAGACCATAAATATCCAGCGCATCAATGCCTAAACGCTCTTCAATTTCCTTGCGCATTTCATTGGTCCATGGCTCTGCACCAAAGACACCGGTTTTAATCGAACAGTTTTTGGCTGTGCCAAATTTCTTCTCAAGCGCTTCAATAATGTTCAGGCAGTAAGATGGCGTAACCATCAGTGCTGTCGGTTTAAAATCATGAATCAGTTGCGCCTGTTTATCGGTTTGTCCGCCAGACATTGGGATCACCGTTGCACCCAAGCGTTCAACGCCATAATGTGCACCTAAACCACCCGTAAACAGACCATAACCATAAGACACCTGGATGATATCTTTACTGCTCAAGCCGGCTGCACGTAATGAACGCGCCACTACATCTGACCAGACATTAATATCATTTTGGGTATAACCGACTACGATCGGCTGACCGGTGGTGCCAGAAGATGCATGCACACGTACAATCTGTTCCTGTGGCACAGCGAACATGCCAAACGGATAGTTATCACGTAAATCCTGTTTGGTGGTAAACGGGTATTTGGCCAGATCTTCCAGTGAGTTAAAATCGTCTGGATGCACGCCAGCATCATCGAATTTCTTTTTATAAACCGGGCTATTCTGATAAGCATGTTGCAACGTCTTTTTCATACGCTGTAGCTGAACACTGCGTAACTCATCAACCGATACTTTTTCAATTTTTTCCATTGCATTGTTATTCATATTCTTACTCCTGACGCAGTCTTCCTGACCACGGTTTAATTCATTGATTGAATGATGTGTTTAATCCATATTTTCTAAAACCAGTGCCACACCTTGACCCACACCGACACACATGGTGCAGAGTGCATATTTGCCTTTACGGCGTTTTAGTTCTTTCATGGCCGTGATCACCAGACGGGTGCCACTCATACCCAGCGGATGACCCAAGGCGATGGCACCGCCATTCGGGTTAATTCTGGAATCATCGTCTTGCAAGCCGAGTTCACGAATCACGGCCAGCGATTGCGCTGCAAATGCTTCATTTAGCTCAATCACGTCCATCTGCTCCAGACTCAGGCCAGTCTGTTTCAGCACTTTCTGTACCGCTGGAACCGGCCCAATACCCATATATTTAGCTTCGACACCGGCGCTGGCCATCCCGATCATTTTAGCTTTCGGGCTCAAACCATACTGCTCGGCAAACTGCTGATTCCCAAGTAATACGCAAGCCGCCCCGTCATTGACACCCGAAGCATTGCCAGCGGTGACTGAGCCGCCTTCTTTACGAAATGGGGTTTTTAAGGCGGCCAGATTATCCAGCGTCGTCTCTGCGCGCGGATGCTCATCTTGGGAAATGGTCAGAGTGCTTTTCTTCGGACCTTTGACCTCTACTGGCAGAATTTCTTCGGCAAAAATACCCTTCTGCTGGGCTACTGCGGTTTTCTGTTGGCTGTGATACGCAAACAGGTCCTGGTCTGCACGGCTAATCTGATACTTTTCAGCGACGTTTTCGGCCGTTTCCGGCATGCTGTCAACGCCAAACTGTGCTTTAAATTTTGGGTTGATAAAACGCCAGCCAATGGTGGTGTCATAAATTTCAGGGGTACGGCTAAAGGCAGTCGTAGGTTTGGATTGCACGAAAGGCGCTCGGCTCATGGATTCTACGCCACCCGCCAAAACAAATTGTGCTTCACCCGATTTGATAGCACGTGCTCCCAGTCCAATGGCATCCAGACCTGAAGCACATAAGCGGTTCACGGTGAGCGCTGGAACAGATTCAGGCAACCCTGCGAGTAAAGCAGCCATACGCGCCACGTTGCGGTTATCTTCACCGGCCTGATTGGCACAGCCCAAGATCACTTCATCCAGTTCTGCCCATGGCAAGGCAGGATGCTGATCTTTCAGATATTGAATCGGTAGCGCTGCCAGATCATCAGCACGAATGCTGCTCAGTCCGCCGGCATAGCGTCCGATCGAGGTGCGAATTCCATCAAAAATATAAACCTGTTCCATGATTCTTCCTTTTAGCCAGCAACGCGTAATGGTTGCTGCTGAGTTTTCTGTGCATGTCCCTGCACCGCTTTCTTTGCTAAATATATACTAGTTCTATAGCGGTCTTCACCATAAATACGATACATATTTTCTAAAATTTTTAAAATTGTGTAATATCCAATTTTATCTGCCCATTCGAATGGACCACAAGGATAATTAACGCCATATTTCATAGCAGAATCAATATCTTGTTCTGATGCAATATCATGCAATACTGCTTCACAGGCTTCATTCACCAACATGGCAATACTACGTATAACATAAAGACCGGGATGATCCTTAGACCAAATAGGTATCATATCCATACCTATGAGGAATAGCTCTACTGCCTGGCACTGTTCAGCACTACACGCCAGTGATGCAACGACTGGAATCGCCTGAGCATTTGTCCAATCTGCATGCCAATCCATCAACACCACAGGCTCATGCGGATAAGCCAGTTCAACCGACTCGCCGAGCGATAATCGCAGGGAAAGATCACCAATCAGGATTTCATTCTGTTCTGCCGCCTGAAAACTCAGCTCCACATGAGAGGCCTGTTTTAAACGTTCAATCAGTGCTGCTGAATGCAGCCATTCACCTTTTATAGTGACTTTGAGCTTATTCAGCGACTTGGCATAACACACTGGCAATTCATATACAGGTGCAGGCTGGGACTGCGTATAATCATAAAAACCCTGACCGGACTTGCGGCCATAACAGCCGGCATCGACCAGCTCTTTTTGAATCAAGGATGGGCGGTAGCGTGGCTCATAGAAAAATTCCTGATAGACACTTTGCGTGACCGAGAAATTCACATCCTGACCAATCAGGTCGGTGAGTTCACACGGTCCCATGGCAAAACGGCCACATTCGCGCATGATGTAATCGAGCTGTTCCGGGGTGGTAGCATTTTCCTGCAAGGCGCGAAAGGCTTCGGCATAATAAGGTCGCGCGACACGATTGACGATAAAACCGGGCGTCGATTTGGCTCTGACTGGAACTTTGTTCCAGCCCTTCATTAGCTCAAATACAGCATCTGCAATAGTTTCTGAGGTTTTCAGTCCGCGGATAATCTCGACCAGTTTCATCACCGGCGCCGGATTAAAGAAATGCAGACCAATCACTCGCTCGGGATGTGGAATCGCCGAGGCAATTGCGGTAATGGAAATTGAAGAAGTATTAGACGCAAAAATCGTCTGTTCCGGGCAAATGGCAGCCAGCTGTTGAAACAGGTTTTGTTTGACTTCTTTCTTTTCAACAATGGCTTCAATAATTAAGCCCGCATCGGCAATCTGCTGAATGTCCTCTGCCACAATCAGATTGGCGAAGGTACTCTCCAGCAATTGCTGGGTCATTTTGCCATTTTGTACGCGCTTGCTCAGCTGCGCCTCTAAAGCAGTCAAGGCACTCTGAACTTTGCTGCGATCGAGATCAAACACATAGGTCGGATGCCCGTGCATGGCTGCCAGTTGTGCAATGCCAATCCCCATGGTTCCAGCACCGACCACAGCAACTTTGACTTGTTCCAAATTGATCTGTTGCATGATTTAGCATCCTTTATATTCAGGGGTACGCTTCTGCATAAAGGCTTGTACACCTTCCTTATAATCGCTTGAACGTCCAGCCAGACGTTGCAGGTCACGTTCCAGAATGAGCTGCTCATCCAAATTGTTTTCTGCTGCGGCATGAATGGCTTTTTTGATCAGGGACAGACCATAGGTCGGTTGCTGCGCCAGATGCTCTGCCAGTTTTTTCGCTTCTGCCTGCAATTGCTCATCTTCAACCACTTGCCAGATCATGCCGAGTTGTACTGCGCGCTCAGCCGGAATTTTATCGCCAAGCATGGCAAGACCCATCGCTTGGGCACGGCCGACCAGACGCGGCAGGAACCAGGTACCGCCTGAATCTGGGACTAAGCCAAGACGGCAGAAGGCTTGAATAAATGAGGCTGATTTTGCTGCCACCACAATGTCACACGCCAGGGCAATATTGGCGCCTGCCCCTGCTGCCACACCATTCACCGCACAAATCACGGGTTTAGGCATTTCGGTAATCAGCTTGATCAAAGGGTTGTAGTATTTTTCAATCGACAGGCCTAAGTCCGGTGCATCGGCATTCGGATCGACCACACGATCATTCAGATCCTGACCAGCACAGAAACCACGACCTTCTGCTGAAATCACTACGGCACGAATCTGGCTGTCTTTGGCCCAGGCCTTGATGACTTTAGAGACTTCCTGATGCATGGTTTCATTAAAACTGTTGAGCTGTTTTGGACGGTTAAAGGTCAGGTAGCCCACTGCATTTTTTTCTTCGACAATAATTGTTTGATAATCCATTACACACCTCTAAATTCTGGTTTTCTTTTTTCTAAAAATGCATTGATGCCTTCCTGGCGATCTTGGGTCGCCGCCAGCCAGACAAAATGTTGACGTTCAAGTTTCAGTCCCTGACTTAAAGTCACTTCATGAATCGACTTTAAAGATTGCTTGATGGCACGAATGGCCAGCGGTGCCTGCTTGGCAATTTTTTCTGCCAGTTCCAGTGCGTATTGCACGGTCAATCCTGCCGGACAAACCTGGCTACTAATGCCATGTTGCAAGGCTGTTTGTGCCGAAATCATTTCACCAGTCATGGCCCAGCGCATCGTTAATTGCTGACCGACCAGACGGGCCAGACGCTGGGTTCCACCGGCACCCGGCAACATACCTAAACCGATTTCAGGCAAGGCAAACTGGGCATTTTCTCCGGTCAGCACCATGTCACCATGCAAAGCCAACTCGAAACCTGCACCAAAAGCATAACCATTTACGGCCATGATTAAAGGCTTGGAAAATTCATCAATTTTTTTCCAGAGCAGTGGGCGTTGGTCTTGCTGGATGCTGACCACATCTAACTGCGCCAGCTCATTTAAATCAGCACCGGCAGCAAAGCATTGCGTATTTCCGGTGATGACCACGGCTTTCACAGCAGCATCTGTTTCCAAGTCCTGTAGACAGGCTGCAATGTTTTGCAAGGTAGCATTGTTTAAAGCATTGCGCTTTTCTGGACGATTTAGCTCGATCAGTACCACACCCGGCTTGGGTGAGCTGGTTTTAATGTAGGTCATCCTTGAACTCCTGCTATGCTCGCGGTGCTGTAAATTCAGCTTTTATTCATCAAAACTGAGTCGGACATTGGCCGTGGTTGGACGTGCCTGACAACTGAGCACATAGCCTTTCTGAATTTCATCTTCTTCCAGACTGTAATTCACCGCCATTTCAACCTGTCCCTCTAACACCTTACATTTACAGGTGGCACAAACGCCGCCCTTACAGGCATATGGCAGGTCGGCTCCGGCACGTAGCGCAGCATCTAAAATACTGTCATCCTGCTTAGAGACTTCAACAATCAGCTCGCGACCATCGAGGATGATATTGACGCGTTCTTCGCTGCGGCTTTCCATCTGCTGGGCGGTTGCTTTCGGTGCAGTACCCGTATTGAAGCGTTCCGTATGAATCTTGCTGCGTTGAATGCCCCAAGTCGGTAATACCGTTTCGACTGCTGTCATCATTTCTTCAGGACCGCAAGCGAAACAGTGATCTGCTTCGGCAGAAATCAGATTGGCCTGAAATAACTGCTGCAATTTGTCTGCATCAATCCGACCATTAAAGATGTCACTGTCATTCAGTTCACGTGAAAAAATATTTACCAGTTGCAGACGTTCCTTAAAACGGTCTTTCAAGTCCATGATCTGTTCAGAGAACATGGTCTGTTTCCAGGAGCGGTTGCCATATACCAGAGTGAATGTTGCTTCCGCTTGACGGTTCAACACCGACTTTACAATCGATAAAATTGGCGTAATGCCACTGCCTGCTGCAAATCCTAGATAATTCTGGCCACCAGCCTTGGCGGCTTTCTGAAAGAACACCCCTTGCGGTGGCATGACTTCTAGTACATCGCCCGCTTTGAGATGCGCATTGGCCCAGGTTGAAAACTGACCCTGATCAATTTTTTTAATCGCAATGCTCATGTCTTCCTGAGTATCACTGCAGATCGAGTAGCAGCGGCGCAGCTCGCCGTCATCAGTTAAATGACGAATGGTGAGGTGCTGACCCGGCTGATATTGAAAAGTATCCAACTGCTCAGGCGAGAGATCAAAGGCAATGCAGATCGCTTGCTCGGTTTGTGGCTGAATCGATTTAATGGTTAATGGTATAAATTGGCTCATGGCAAAATCCTTCTTTTAGGTGGCGGTGTTCAGGCTTGTTATTGGTTTACCCTGCCCACCGCGCAATCGTTACAATCAAATACATTTGAAATAGTCAAAAGTTTCTAAGCAGTCCCGACATTGATATAAAGCTTTACAGGCGGTCGAACCGAATTCACTTAATAATTTGCTGTTGTTACTTAAGCACTGTGGACAGGTGATGCCATCGGTCAATGCCACATGCGTACCACAGCTATGTGACTGGCCTTGCGGCGGGGCAATACCATATTGCTGTAATTTGTGTTTGCCCGATTCACTCATCCAGTCCGTGGTCCAGGCTTGAGACAGGTCCACAATGACTTTGACCGGTGTCAAACCATTGGCCTCGAAAGCCTGGGTAATTTCTGCTTTTAATAAATCCGTGGCCGGACAGCCGCTATAGGTCGGCGTGAGTCGCACCACAATTTCATCCTGCTGATTCAGCTCGACGCCACGAATCATACCCAGATCAATCACTGACAATACTGGAATCTCTGGATCAGAAACCTGCTGTAAAACGTCCCAACATTGATCTTCTACGTGTCGAATCAGATTCATGCGACTCACTCCCTGTGATTGTGCCGAATTACCAGTTCATGTTTGGATATGAGCGCTGCATGTATTGCAGTTCAGCCAAAACAAAACCGAGATGTTCTGTATGTAAACCCTGTTTAGCCCCACTGCGATAAGCGCCTAGCTCTGGCAGGCTTAATTCAAATCGCGCTAACTCGGATGTAATGGTCTCCAGCCACTGGGCTTTTAAATTTTCAATATCTGGAATGACACCGCTATCAACCAGCTGTCTTTCATCAGCCGTCAGGACAAAAAGTTCCTCGGTAAAACGCCATAACTGGTTTAAACCTTGCTGGGTTTTTTCATGCGCTTCTGCGGTACCTAAACTTAAGCGTTCCATCCAGGTGGTGGAAAAACGCTGGTGATATTTCACTTCTTTGAGTGATTTCACTGCAAAAGCCGCCAACTCAGCATGCTGACTTTGACTTAAGGCGCTAAACAATAAAGCGTGGTAGTGATCCATCAACCACTGGCGTACCAAAGTCTGGGCAAAATCACCATTCGGCTGTTCGCACAGCAGCAAATTACGGTATTCACGCTCGGTGCGGAAATAAGCCAGCTTGTCTTCATCACGACCCTGTCCTTCCACTTCACCCGCCAGACTGAGGGCAGTACGTGCCTGACCCAATAAATCCAGTCCAATATTGGCTAAGGCAATATCCAGCTCCAGTTCAGGTGCATGACCACACCACTCTGCCAAACGATGAGACAGGATCAGTTGACTGTCACCCACATGTAAAAGAAATTCTGCCAATACTTGATTTGTCATAATCTTCACCTTTCCCTTTACATGTGCTCGATGCCAGCTGGAATGTTATAAAAGGTTGGATGACGATAAACCTTGTCCAAAGCGGGTTCAAAAAACTCTGCTTTTTCATCTGGCTGGGAAGAGGTAATCAATTCAGATTTCACCACCCAGATACTGATCCCTTCATTGCGGCGGGTATATACATCGCGGGCATTTTGTAGTGCGACTTCCTCATCCGGCGCACGCAGGCTGCCGACATGACGGTGACTCAGACCCTGTTTACTACGCACAAACACTTCATAAAGTGACCAGTTATTTTTGTTATTCATGAGCAAATTTCCTTATATTGATCAAACTATTTTTTAAGCAACTTTTTGTGCTGCTGACTGTTGCTGCTGTTTCTGCGCATAGACGGCTGCTGAATCACGTACCCACTTGCCGCCTTCCCAAGCTTTGCGGCGTGCTTCAATACGCTCATGGTTACACGGTCCCTTGCCTGCAAGAATCGCAAAAAACTCATCCCAATTGATTTCACCAAATTCATAATGTCCGGTGGCTTCATTGAATTTAAGGTCTGGATCGGGAACGGTTAAACCCAGCTGTAAAACTTGCGACACGGTGTTATCGACAAATTTCTGACGTAGCTCATCGTTGCTGAATAATTTAATTTTCCACTGCATACTTTGTGCACTGTTCGGTGAATTATCATCACTTGGACCAAACATCATCAGTGCCGGCCACCAAAAACGGTTCACGGCATCCTGTGCCATCTGCTTTTGTTCCGGCGTACCATTGGCCAGTTCCATCATGGCTTCAAAGCCCTGACGCTGATGGAAACTTTCTTCCTTGCAGACGCGCACCATAGCGCGGGCATAAGGACCATAAGACGTACGGCACAACGCAACCTGATTGACAATTGCTGCACCATCCACCAGCCAGCCAATCGCTGCAACATCGGCCCAGCTCAGAGTTGGATAGTTAAAAATGGATGAATATTTCATGCGACCGGCAATCAGCTTATCCATCATGTCGTCACGATCCGCCCCCAAGGTTTCTGCAGCACTGTACAGATACAAAGCATGACCGGCTTCGTCCTGAACTTTTGCCATCAGCACAGCTTTACGCTTCAAGGTCGGTGCACGGGTAATCCAGTTGCCTTCCGGCAACATGCCCACCACTTCAGAGTGTGCATGCTGACCAATCTGACGAATCAAGGTCTTACGATAAGCATCCGGCATCCAGTCCTTCGGCTCGATGGAAATATCCTTTTCAATCTTTTGATCGAAGATTTGTTGTTGATTATTCATTGTTCCCTCACTTATCCCAAGTGTTGATACATTCAAATTAAAACGATACGCAATTAAAATCAATATCTATTTATTGGTATCATTTAATTTTTATCCCTTATTTTTACTAAATATTTGTTTTATATAATTTAATATTTTTTATTTTATTGTTACGCATTTTTAAACACAGATTTATGATTGACATTTTCAATTTTTCAACACAAATTATAAAACATCAAAATTAAAATACATCTCAAAACGTATCATAAATGGAGTTTTTACAATGTTAGAGTTAGACAGCAGCTCAAGCACAATGGATTATCAAGATACTGAATCAACCCATAATCCTATTGCCATCAAAAGCTTATCTTCACTGGTGTACGGCCAGGAATACAAAGCGCAAGCCGATTTACGTACGGTTTATCATGCCATTAGCGGTGAAGCGGTTTATCAGGTCGGCAGTCAGGGCATCGATACCCAAGCCGTGGTGAAGTATGCCAAACAAAAAGGCGCGACTATCGCCACATGGACGTTTCATCAACGTGCCAATGCACTGAAGCAAGTGGCACAGTATTTGATGGAACGCAAAGAAGACTTTTATGAGCTTGCCAAAGTAACCGGCTGTACCCGTAAAGATGCCTGGATTGATATTGAAGGCGGGATTGGCACCTTATATGCCTATTCGAGTTTGGTGCGTCGTGAACTGAGTGATGAAACAGCGTTGGTCGAAGATGCCTGGATTCCTCTTTCTAAGCAAGGTAGCTTTGGCGCGAAACATATTCTGACGCCTAAAGCCGGTGTAGCCGTGCATATCAATGCCTTTAACTTTCCAATCTGGGGCATGCTGGAGAAAATCGCACCGACGCTACTGGCGGGCGTACCCTGTATTGTCAAACCGGCGACCGAAGGTGCCGAGCTGACCCATGCCGTGGTCAAAGCTATTCATGAAAGCGGTTTCTTGCCAGAAGGTTCACTGCAGCTTATTTGCGGACAGATCTATGATTTATTTGATCATTTAAATCCTCAAGATACGGTCACTTTTACCGGTTCTGCTTCAACAGGGCAAAAACTGCGTTCGCATCCACATTTAAATGCCTACTCGATTCCGTTCACCATGGAAGCAGACTCGGTCAACAGTGCGATTTTGACGGCGCAAGCCAATGATGAAACGATTGATTTATTTGTGCGTGAAGTTTTCCGTGAAATAACCACCAAAGCTGGACAAAAATGTACTGCCATTCGTCGTGCTTTTGTGCCAGCCGAGCTATTGGATACAGTACAAAGTCGTCTGATTGAAAAACTAAAAAAAGTGGTCGTGGGCGATCCGGCTCAGGAAGGCGTGACGATGGGTGCTTTGGCCAGCGTCAAACAGAAACATGATGTCGCTGCAAAAGTTGAACAGCTCAGTCAAAATGCAGAAATCGTATTCGGTAGCCACTTGCGTCAGGACTTTAGGATTCAAGTACAAAATACAGAGAAATCCGCATGTTATCCACCAACCGTATTGGTCTGCAAAGCACCGGATCAGGCAGAAAATATTCATAAGATTGAAGCCTTTGGACCTGTAGTGACTTTAATGCCATATACTGACCTGGCTCAGCTGGCTGACTTGGTGGCACGTGGCGAAGGTAGCTTAGTGGCATCTATCGTACGCAATACTGATGAAAATATTGAACAACTGCTGAGCAAAATTGCGCCATGGCATGGCCGTGTCCATATTCTGGATGCAGAAAGTGCCAAAGAAAGTACCGGACATGGCTCTCCATTACCTTTACTGGTTCATGGTGGACCGGGACGTGCCGGTGGCGGTGAAGAACTCGGCGGCTTGCGTGCAGTCAAACATTATATGCAACGTACTGCGATTCAAGGCTCGCCAAATGCCATGACTCAGGTCGGCCATAGCTGGACGGCTGGAGCTCAAGTCTTTGAAGACCGCGTGCATCCTTTTAAAAAATCATTTGATGAATTGCGTATAGGCGAGCGTTTACTGACTGCACGACGTAGCGTGACCGAAGCGGATCTGGTGAATTTCGGCTGCCTGAGCGGTGATCACTTCTATGCGCATATGGACAAGATTGCTGCAGCAGAATCCCTGTTTGGTGAACGTGTGGCACATGGCTATTTCGTGGTGTCTGCCGCAGCCGGTTTATTCGTTGATGCCGCCCAGGGCCCAGTCATTGCCAACTATGGCATGGACAACTTGCGCTTTGTAGAACCGGTGAAAATTGGCGATACCATTCAGGTAGAACTGACCTGTAAGCAGAAAACTCCAAAAGCACTGCGCGATCCGGCACAGAAGCCACATGGTGTCGTGGTCTGGGATATTAAAGTAAAAAACCAACGCAATGAACTGGTTGCAACCTACGATATTTTAACGCTGGTTGAGCGTGGCTAAAAATTTAAACTCAAAAAAAGGAATCATTATGATTCCTTTTTTTTGCCTTTAAAAATTATTTGTATCTATTTTTAAAAAAGATTGACGTCTCTCTATTTAGGCTCTAGATTAATTAAATACGATACAATATAAAAATAACAAGCATATTAAAAGTATCAAATAAATATCTCAAACGATCAGCACAGGATGTTGCATGATGAATGATAAATCGCTGAACCTAGAAATGGTTGAAAGGACGATTCAACCAACAAATCAAAATTTTGAGCCTACACCGACAGAAACGGCTGTGCCGCTGTCTGAACAGATTGAACCGCCACCGGAAAGCAGCACCTATCAATGGTATGTGGTGGTCATTTGTATGGTGGCTTACATTCTGTCATTTGTAGACCGTCAAATTTTATCGCTCATGATTGAACCGATTAAAGCCGATTTAATGCTGAGCGATACTCAGTTTAGTCTGTTACAGGGTCTGGCCTTCTCCTTATTTTATGCCATTATGGGCTTGCCCATTGCCGCATTGGCGGATCAAAAGTCACGGATTAAAATTATTGCAACCGGGATTGCATTCTGGAGTCTCGCTACAGCGGCTTGTGGCCTCAGTAAAAACTTTATTCAAATGTTTATTGCACGTCTGAGTGTGGGTGCCGGTGAAGCTGCGCTTTCCCCTGCCTTTTATTCAATCGTTGCCGATTTATTTCCGAAAGATAAATTAGGCCGTGCACTCGGTGTATATGCGATTGGTGCCTTTATTGGTTCGGGCCTAGCTTTCCTGATTGGCGGCTATGTGATTGGCCTGCTAAAAGATGTCAGCTTCGTAGCCTTACCCCTCATTGGTGAAGTGAAAACCTGGCAACTTACCTTTATGATTGTGGGTCTTCCAGGCGTATTACTAGCCCTACTCATGGTGCTGACGGTGCGTGAACCTGCACGTAAGGGTATGAAAGTCGATCAGGATGGCCAGGTCATTAAAGCCTCTTTCAAAAATTCGATTGGTTTTATCAAGACACATAAAAAGACCTTCTTCTGTCATTTTATTGGCTTTTCTTTTTACACCATGATGCTGTATTCGCTGCTGGGCTGGGCACCTGCCTATTACATGCGTAATTTCGGTCTGGATGCGAGTCAAACCGGTTATATCCTCGGTACGATTATTCTAGTCGCGAATACTTCGGGTGCCTTATTCTGTGGCTGGTTGATCGACTTCTTCTCGAAACGTGGCTATAGCGATGCTGCAATTCGTACCGGTGCGATTGGCTGTGCAGCGCTGATTATTCCGAGTGTGCTGTTCACTCAGGTCGATAATATGCAGCTTTCATTTGCGCTGATTTTTGTGGCGATGTTCTTCTCCACTTTCCCGATTCCTGCATCGGCTGCTGCTACGCAAATGCTGACACCAAACCAGCTACGCGCACAGGTATCTGCCAAGTTCCTGCTGGTTTCAAACCTGATTGCCTTAGGCGTCGGAACCACCGCTGTGGCATTAATCACGGATAAATATTTCCAGAATACCTTAATGGTTGGTAACTCGATCTCGATCGTCAATGCGATTGCCGGATTGATTGGTTGCTTCCTGTTGTACAAGGGCTGTCAGTATTATCGTGAGAGTATGAAAGTCGAGAAACTGGCTGATTAAAATGGCTGGATATCGCTAAATCATCCTAAGCTTCACTTTTAAAGGCCTTTAATCCACATTAAAGGCCTTTTTATATCAGCCCAAAAAGTTCAATTTTCAGGTACTCATCATTCAATTCCGATCCAGCCTAGACAGGCTGCCTAAAAAAACGTATAACACCGTTTTAAATTTACAGGTGTGCACCGTTGAAACTTGTGCTTGCTCCCATGGAAGGCTTAACCGATCCGATTATGCGTGATGTGCTGACATCCGTAGGTAGCTTTGACTGGTGTGTGACCGAGTTTATCCGTGTCACCGATTCCCTTCTGCCCGATCATATTTATCATACTTACTGCCCGGAACTGTTGAATGATGGCAAGACGGCGGCAGGTACACCGGTACATGTCCAATTCTTAGGAAATAATCCGGAGATGCTAGCAGCGAATGCCGCCAAAGTGGCAGCCATGGGCGCACCGGCAATTGACATGAATTTTGGCTGTCCGGCCAAAACCGTGAACCGTCATCGTGGTGGTTCAGTCCTGCTCGATGAACCCGAAGTCGTGCATGAGCTGGTTAAAGCCGTGCGTGATGCAGTGCCTGCGCATATTCCGGTTTCCGCCAAAATGCGTCTGGGTTATATGGACCGTAATTTCATGCTGGAAAATGCCCATGCCATTGAAGATGCAGGAGCAGCATGGGTTACCGTGCATGCGCGCACCAAAGCCGATGGCTATACTCCGCCCGCATTCTGGGACCAGCTACAACCGATTCGTGAGACACTTAAGATCAATGTGATCGCCAATGGTGAAATCTGGAACAATGCCGATGCCAAACAGTGCCGTCTGGAATCCGGTTGCGAAGATCTGATGATTGGCCGTGGTGCAGTGACTACACCCGACCTGACCCAATGTATCCGTCAAAACTCGGATGCACCTTTGATGAACTGGAATGAACTACTGCAACTACAAATTCGTTTTATCAACGGCCCAGCCAAAACTGAGATCGGGATGGTCGGCCGTTACAAGCAATGGCTGGGCATGATGTCGAAACATTATCCTGAAGCCAAAGCCTTATGGGACGAAGTGAAACGGATTAAAGTTCTGGCCGAGATTACCGAAAAACTGAAAGCTTCAAATATTTAAAACCAAAAAGCCTTTGAATGATTCACAGGCTTTTTTTATGAGTCCGTAAAAAACTTATGACTGCTTATGCTGCTTTAAATTTTCTACGTGTTCCCGATTAGTTTTCCAGGATTTTTCTAAAACTTCTTTTTCTAACCGCAGTTGTATCCGTTTTAATTTCGTTTCAGAAATCATCTGCTGATCAAAACTTTTCACATAGTCGATCCAGCCTGCACCCCGAAATACATGATTTGGCATCGGTGTTTTAAACACAGCATCCGGCATAAATACAATCACAGAATGCAAAAGGTCTGGTTCCACAATATCTGCCAGTAGCTGCTCCAATACTTTGATGTGCTTATAGTTCTGATGAATCGGATTCTGAAATTTATAACTGTTTTTATAGATTTTCTGGGTCCAGGTTTTTTGTCGCTCGTTTCCAAATATCCAGCCTTTATAGTTTTTAGTCTCAATCACAAATATTCCGTAAGGACTTAATAACAGATGATCGATCTGCGTGGTCGCGCCTGTCCCGTCTGGAAGAGTCAAATCATTGAGCAGAATATATTGAAGATCTTTTAAATACAGTTTGACATGGGCAGCAACCGCAAATTCTCCTAATTTCCCTTTTAAAAATGGCTTGAATAATTTAAAAATCATCACGCCAAAGAAAAGCAGAAGAATCCACCCTAAGCTGGACCAAAATGGACTTAATAGCTGTATGGTAGAATGTTCCATATTCTAATTTTCATTTGTTTTAAGTGTTTAAATATTAATGCGTTCGCTCAATATTTAACAGGATTTCTTTTTTATCCAAACCACCGGCAAATCCTACCAGCTTGCCACTGCGACCAATCACCCGATGACAGGGTGCAATAATCGAAATCGGGTTTTTGCCATTGGCTGCACCCACGGCGCGTACTGCCTTGATATTACCCACCTGTTCAGCAATGTCACGATAGCTTCGGGTCTGTCCGTAGGGAATATTCAGTAGCGCCTGCCAAACTTTTTTCTGAAAATCAGTACCGGCAAAGTCCAAAGGCAGGTCAAAAACATTGCGCTGACCGGCAAAATATTCTTGGAGCTGGCGTCTGGTTTCAATCAAGACCGGATGTCGCGGATCTTCAACCAAGGTCGCCAGTTTCACCCGATTCGGCTGTTCACAATCCCAAAGCACGGCTACCAGCGCGGTTTCATTCGCGACCAGCTGTAGCTGACCTACAGGCGAGTCCATATAAAGATAACTTAAGTTCATGATGGTGCCCTGTCCCAATCACTGGAGTTCATTTTCTATATTAACCCAGTTCACCGAGACAGACAGAAACAAATTATGAAGAGGATACTTTCATCAGTACCAGACCGGAAATGATGAGTACGGCAGCCAGCATACGCAATGCTGTAGCAGGTTCACCCAGAACCCAAATACCGATGAGAAATGAACCCACTGCACCAATCCCGGTCCAGATCGTATAGGCTGTACCTAGCGGCAAAGTACGCATCGCATAAGCCAGCAAAGCAAAACTCAGTACCATGAAAACAATAGTAATGATACTGGGGGTTAAACGAGTAAATCCTTCGGACAGCTTCATCGAATATGCCCACACGATTTCAAAAATACCCGCAAGAATAAGTACGATCCAGGCCATGCAGCCCTCCTCTTTTTATATAAGAATCAGGCCATCCTGACGATTTTTCCTGTAAATTCCGACACGCAATTCACAAGGGAGGTCGTTCCTCCTAGGTGTAAAAATTTTATAAAACCACATTGCAGTAATCTGGCTATTTTTACAAAAAATGACTTATCGAGATACAACTTAACTTTGCCTTACTCAAATCTCCACGACATTCATGGCTACTCTGGTTATGGTAGATGTTGAAAATGCCAAGTCAGAAATAGTTCTAATAATCGGGCAATTCATTCACAACAATTACATGAGAATGGACTCAGAATATTAAGTTATACACATCAATTAAATTTAAACTTTGTCTGGAGAAATTACATAATGAAACACAAATATACGACACATTGATCACTTTTTGCCTGGTTCCATTATCAACCTATGGTGAATAAACAACCACCGAACACAAGGGTTATAAACAATAAAAAAGAACCCAATTTGAGTTCTTTTTATACAAATTTTGTCTAAATCGCAATCAATCAAGCTACAAACGATTACATTTTATGCAACATATCCATATGGTTATCAACATAGATATCTACACACTTATCCATAAAGTTATCCACATATTTATGCACTTATGAGTTTTTAACGATTAGAGTTGAACCTGCCCTACTCTCGCTAATTCCGCACGCATTTCATCAATCACAGCTTTATAATCCGGCTTACCAAAAATAGCTGAACCCGCCACAAACATATCGGCACCCGCTTCGGCAATTTCACGAATATTGCTTGGCGTAACGCCGCCATCAACTTCCAAACGAATATCACGACCTGAAGCATCAATCAGTTTGCGTGCCTGACGCAATTTATCCAAAGTCATTGGAATAAATTTCTGTCCGCCAAAGCCCGGGTTCACGCTCATGAGCAGGATTTGATCGACTTTATCCAGCACATAATCCAAGTAATGCAATGGTGTTGCCGGATTAAATACCAGCCCCGCTTTTGCACCACCTGATTTGATCAACTGTAAAGAACGGTCAATATGATCAGAAGCTTCTGGATGAAAAGTAATGATATCAGCACCCGCTTCAAGGAAATCCCCGATCATGCGATCCACAGGTTTGACCATCAAATGCACATCAATTGGCGCCTTGATCCCATAATTTTTTAAGGCCTTGCAAACACCTGCACCAAAAGTCAGGTTCGGTACATAATGGTTGTCCATGACATCAAAATGGACAACGTCTGCACCTGCTTCCAACACGTTCTCGACTTCTTCACCTAAACGGGCAAAGTCAGCAGATAAAATAGAAGGGGCAATTAAATAAGGCTTGGACATGGGAGAACCTGGCTTGTTGAAATTGGATTTTTCCTATTATATCAAATCCGCTCCGGCTACTGTGATTCGATGTTGCAAGATTAAAACGCTGTGTAACGCTTTGAGGGTTATGACAGCATCACCGCTTGGTTTAAAGTGCAGGATAATGATGAATAGTGTAGAAAACTGATGAAAAGTATTGCCCATATCCAGACGCATCAAGCTTCACGAATTGCCAAACGCCTGGCCAATCACTGGACACATAAATTTAATATTGATGAAACCGAACAAAATTTCCTGATTCATTTTCCAGGTGCAGAAGTAAGTCTGACACCCGAGGCAGATCATATTACCGTAACGATTCAAAGTAATGATGAATCCACTGACCTGAATAAACTTGAAAATGTAGTACTGGATCATCTGATCCGTATGGGACAGGAAAATCTGACTGCTAACTGGCAAAGATAGGGACTAAAAAGCCTTGATAATCAAAGCATAGTAATGATCAGAAACTAGATACGATGATTCGCCTGTTCATTAAAGGCATGAATACGCTCAATTCTTTTATCCAGTTCGGGGTGAGATTTCAGATATTTTTTAAACTTCCCGATCAGGCGAATCCATTTCAGTTCGGTTTCTGTCAGGTGTCGGTCTTTTCCATCGATATTGAGAGTGAAATTTTTCATTTTTATGGTTTGCGATTCCTCTGCCAGTATTCTGGCATTTTCCACCCGCTGCAAAAAGTTAGACAAGTGAATACTGGAAATCTGCTGTTGATGCAAATGCTGCATGGCATAGTCATCGGCATCCAGTTCAATCGCTTGTGAGTATCCAGCATCAGTCAACACGACTACAGAGGCTGTGACCACATCACTTAAATCTCCGGTCACCAAGGCAAACAGTCCCGCCGCCCCCAGATTGGAAATCACTTTTTGCATGCTGTGCTTCTGTACCAGATGGCCTTGTTCATGGGCCAGTACGGCAAGGACTTCCTCATCGGTGCCGCTGATTTTCACCAGTTCATCGGTCACAATAATGGTGTTATTCGGGATGGCTGCGGCATTCATGCCCATGCTTGATCCACCTTGACGGAAAATAATTTTTGCAGGTTTTCCTACAGCAATCTTTTGTTCATACAAAGTTTTTAATCGCATCTGCTGTTCTTCCGGTAGTGTACTTGGTTGGGTCTGGGCAATTAACTGCTGCTCTGTCCGGTTGCCTACTTCAACCAGAGTCTGCTCCGGAAGGAGTTTTGCCAGCTGTTTGGCGCTATAAGGAATCCCCCATTTTAAAATCATAATCACTGCACTAATCACGATGATCATGGAAAAGAAAATCAGGATTGGTAACGTTCAAATTTCCAGATCGCATGATAAATATCTTTATGTTTAATCCCGAGCCAATGCGGCGCTTTGCTTAAAAACTCAATCCGACGTTCTTCAGATAGCTCAATAATCGGTTTACGACCACCGACACCCCCAATGTAGGCCATGTCCGGATAAGCAAAATAAAAATCTGCATCGCTAACTTGTGCTGGAACATCCTCATCAAGTTTCAGGGCAATCCCTTGTTGCTGATCCGGTACAATCCAGGCACGGCGGGCTTCAGCGAGAATTCCGTCATAAAACTTAACTTCGACAGGTCGTTTCATCACATTTACTCCTATAGCGATGCATCGAAATCAAATACGTCCAGGATTTCATCAGCCAAAGCACTCGGGTCAGGTTGCAAGATATGCTCAAGATTAGCTTCATCTTCTGCTACATAGAGTTCCAGATGGTTCAACTGATATTCATATAAACGGATGGCAGCCCAAGGCGTCATTAAGCCCAGACTAAGAACACGTACCATCCAGTTGCTCAGCACAATCCAGCTATAACGCCAGGTGCTTACCCGTGTTTTGAAGTAACTTTGACCAAGCTCCACATGATTCCATGTAATGATATATAAACGTGCAGAAATGACCGGCCAGACCAGCGCCAGGCAAAGCAGATAGCTAAGCAGTAAACCCAGACTAAACAAATTGGTCCCTATCCGGTCTACCCAGTACACCACTGCTGCAAGCCAATACCAACCAGCAGGCAAAGACTCAAGGGCAGATAAACGGCAGACATAAACTTGGACCAGTTAATATTCAGCTTGAATTGCAGCTGACCAATCGATAAATGATTAAAGCAATAGCGTTTGTAGAGCCAGATCATCACCGGACTAAACAGCAGCAAAGTAAAGATATTGATCAGGATGGCCAGAAATAAGACCCTGTAAGCCTCGCGGTTGCTGCCATTAAAATAAAAGCGCACATTGCCATATTTGCTATTTCGGGCCTTGAATTTCAGGGTCATCCGAATGAGCCAGGGCAAACACAGCGCAGCGACCATCAATAAAGAGCTGGTAGCAAGGATTGAATAGTTGGTCAGTACGACGGTAACCAGATATAGTTCCAGTGCAAACAGACGACCCAGCAGGATCCGGCTCGGCATGGCCACAAAGTCGAAGCGATGTTTTAAAAATTGGGTATTGCCGTAGAAATAACGCATACGGCGTGCTTTGGCCCAAGGGCTGTACAAGGTCAATGTCACTATAGTCAGCATCAGATTCACCATCCAGATACCAAAATATTCGGATGCACTGCCATGAAATCTGAATCCATAACGCTGGTATTTCGGTCTGACCGAAGGCGTGACTTCAGTCGAAAAACTTGAAGCAGCTGGAAATAATGGCTCACTGACACGAATACCGTCTGCTGTCTGCTGCATGACGACCCCAATTTTTTATACTTTTATACATCTGATATTAAAAGAAAAACCCCCAGAATGTAAAAACATTTTGGAGGTTTTTTAATCTTCTTAAATCTGCTGTATAAGTGCAGTCTTGCTTTAAGGATTTAACTGCACGGCATGGAATTGTAAATGATCATCTATGAAACTTTGAATAAAGTAATAGCCATGATCATAGCCCTGATGTTCACGCAAAGTGAGCGGCTGGTTCACGGTATCACAAGCTTGCTGAAACAGGGCTGGATTGAGCTGGTTATAGAACTGGTCTGAAAAACCCTGATCAATCAGGATATCGCCAAACAATGCCCCCTTTTCCTGAACCAAAGCGGTCGCATCATGTTTCAGCCATTCTTTTTTTTCAGTACCTAGATAATTTGAGAATGCTTTGTCTCCCCAAGGACACTGGCTCGGGGCACAAATCGGTGCAAAGGCTGAAACAGATTTGAATTTTTCTGGATATTTAAATGCCAGGGTCAATGCGCCATGACCACCCATACTGTGGCCGAAGATACCGATCTTGCCGGGATGGATCACGAATTCCTCAGTGACCAATGCATAAAGCTCATCGACAATGAAGCTTTCCATCTGATAGTGTTCAGCCCACGGTGCCTGAGTGGCATTAATATAAAAACCCGCACCCTGACCAATATCCCAGTTGTCGCCTTCTGCCACACCTTCGCCACGTGGCGAAGTATCCGGTGTTATCAGAATCAAGCCAAGCTGTGCCGCCAAACGCTGTGCATGCGCCTTGATGGCAAAAGTTTCTTCGGTACAGGTCAAACCCGCCAGATAGAATAATGCAGGACAGCTGTGACCTTCTAAAGCTTGAGGCGGCAGAAAAATGCCAAACTTGGTCGGGGTTTTAAGATAGCGCGAATCAAAACGATAAATCCGCTGTTCACCTTCAAAGCTTCTATTGTTCTGTATAAGTTCCATGGCTATTCCTTATTATTACAACCGGTCTGTGGATGACATTGATCTAGGGAGATGATGTCGCCGTAGTGGTCTGTGGAAATAAACGTTGCTCCAGTTGTGGCAACATCAATTCCATATTCTTACCGATGACCCATTGCGGTTCTGATGGCTCAAAACCTTGAGCTGATTCCCATTTTGCTACGGTATCTGTGGCCTGTGCGAAAGCGCTTTGCAAGCTGCTATTTTCACGCATGGCTTCATCAAAGAACGCACGACCAAAATAGGTATAATCCGCTTCATTCGAACAGCCAAAAGACTGCCGATCAGCTGCCGAAGCCGTAATCACCAAGGTATTGTCATTCTGTAAAGCAGAAGCAAAACTGCCTGAAAAACAGGCCGAGATTACGATCACGCGCCAACGTATGCCTGATGCATCTAGTGTTTCACGCAACCATTTTGGATCAACCTGCGCCAGATCCAGTGGGGCATTTTCCATTTCAAATACATTCGGCAAACCGTGAGAGGTCATATATAAAAATAATACGTCACTTTCACGGTTCATCTGCTGCCCCATACGGCGCAATGTCAGCTCCATACTGGTTTTGGAAGCAATCGGCATAGTGGTACGTGTCGCTGGGTGATTGACCAAGGCAATCGATCGGCCAAAAGTACCAAAACGGGTATCAAACTGCTCTTTAATCCGCTCAACTTCAGAATGGAATACATCCTGATAGCTCGCTCCAGCTACTCCCATGAAATACCAGTGTGACTGTGCAAATTCACCATACTCGATATTTTCCAGCGCTTTATTCAGCAAAGTTGGCTGGGCATAGAAAGCATCTTCGGCAAAACTCGGTGGAATTTCTTCGACTTTCCAGATCGGCTGATCTTTGACTGAAATCTGCCAAACTACTAGCGTAAACAAAGTCGCCAGCATAATCAGCGCACGTTCCCACCACGGCCATTTTAATTCATGTGAAATCACCCAGACCACTGCCAGACTTTGCCAGACAAACAGCATGACAAAGAGCGTTGGAATATAGTCGTAAAGGATATAAGGCAGATAATCCAGATCACCCAGATACTGAATCAGACACTGGAACAGCATGATATGGGTATCTAACACCAACCATAACAAGGCTGGCACCAGCATCAAGCGTGGATTATTGACCCGTTGCGACAGAAAAATACCGACAATCAGGGCAATGAAAGGCCAAAGCGCATAACTGATCAGGCCTTGAGAGTTAAAATCTCCCATACGGCCTGAACTGAGCCAGCTAAACAAACTGTTGGCGCAGCCCCCTAAGATCCCCCAGAACACCAGTTGCATGATGGATGGACGGACCAGTTGTAAAGAACGCCTCGACCCCAGAAATAACCACATCCCGGCAATTTGGTTGCTCTTAAAATCGTGCCAAAAATTAATGGAGGGTTTAAAGTCGATCATAGGATTTCAAGGAGATGAGTGGCTCGCTAATGTGCTGAATAAGTTTATGCTTGATAAGCATTTAATCAATGCTAATTTTAAATATATAACAAATCTTTGCTTAATAAAGAAGCCATTATCCTATTCAGCTACAAGTTCATGCTGAAAATACGCATCAAAGCGACAAGCATCGCCTTGCCATTGATGATTTGGCTCTTTTCCGGCCAGAAATACCGCCAGACGCGGACGTTTGACCACGACACGTTTGCCAATTTTCTGTGCCAGTTCCAGAAGATTATCGCCCAGATCCATTTCACCATCTTCAGGCAATAACATATGCAACAGCTGCATCTGTTTTTTGACCTGTGCCTGCTTCTTGACTGCCTGTTGATTTTGATCCCGCTGTGGGAACATTGGATCAAGATAAACCACATCGACAATGTGATGCTGCTGAGCCTGTTGCTGCAGATAATCGGCTGAATCAGAAAAGACCAAATGAATCCGCGATACGATCTGACTCAGGAATGTGTCCGCTTGTGCACGCATATGGGTATCTTCAAGCAAGGTGAATAGAACCGGATGCCGTTCAACCAAGGTCACTTGCGCACCTAAATGTGCCATCAACAGACTGTCATGTCCCAGACCCGCAGTCGCATCAACCAAGCTTGGTTTTTCACTTAAATTACAGGCGCGTGCAATCATTTCCGATTTCAAAGATGCGCGTTTTAAGCGTCCGGTTTCCGCTTGCCAGTCCGGTTGCATCTTCATGCCGTTGGCACATAACCAGAGTCCGTCAGCATCGGCACAAAGGGCCAGTTCAGGATTTAAACGGAAAAAACGTGCATTGAGTTTTTCAACAATTTCAATCTCGACCTGTACCCCACGAGAAGAAAGCACAGCCTCGAAGTGCTGTGCTTTCTCTTGATAGTCAGATTCGGCATATAAGCGAATCGCGCTTACCATAATTTCCAACCTGTATAGGCAAATAATAAAATCAGCAGACCCGAAGCAATACGATACCAGGCAAAGATCATAAAGTCGCGTTTAGCCACATAAGCGACCAGCGCACGGATTAATATCAATGCCGAGATAAAGGAAACCAGAAGCCCAACTCCGATCACGGTCCAGTCTTCAGTCGTATTTAACACATCATAGCTTTGATAAAGGTCCAGCAGGCCAGCGCCGATAATGACCGGAATACCCAAGAAAAATGAAAATTCAGTCGCTGCCTTACGGGACACACCCAAAAACATCGCGCCGATAATAGTTGCACCTGAACGGGAAGTTCCCGGTATCAAGGATAAAACCTGAATCAGGCCAATCCAGATCGCATCTCTAATGCTGAGTTCTTCAACTTCATGTACACGGACTTGTGGTGGATTCTTTTCAATCCAGATAATGATCAAACCGCCGACAATCAAACCAATGGCAATTGCAATATCATTAAATAGTAATTGTTTGACGGTTTGTCCCAGCGTCAGACCAATCAATATAATCGGAATAGAAGCCAGAATCAGGCCAATGCCTAAACGGCGACCTTGCGGTTCACCGCTGACAATCCCGGTCGCTGCCCCCCAAAGACGTGCCCAATATTCATAAATAACGGCAGCAATTGCCCCCATCTGGATCGCAATGACGAATACATCACTCTTTTCCTTGGTCCAGAAATTCATTAATTCTGATGCCAAAATCAAATGACCGGTACTGGAAATAGGCAAAAACTCGGTAATGCCTTCGATAATACCCATGATGGCCGCTTTGAGTAGCAGTAAAAGATCCATGCTTTATCCTAATTAATTATGCTTTGCCTTGTTCTGGAATTTTTTTCCACGCGTTATCGCGTAAATATACGGGTAATGCCAATTCTGCACTCACCCAGTTTTCTGCTTGTGCCGCTGCACGTGCAATGCTGGCGATATCCTGTGCGGTCGCATGCACATCTTTATAAATTGAAGTTTCGCTTTGTACCAGTTCAGCGCCTGAGCCCACCGGGGTAAAGCGTACAGCTTGGCTGCCTTCTGCATAACTTAACAGTTGCTCATCATCAACCGGTTGCATAATTCCTTGTGCATCCACTTGATAGCTCGAGATATAGACTTCGCTCATGCGGGCATCCAATACCGCAGACACTTCCTTGAGGCCGTGTAAACGATAGGCTGCCTGTGCCAAAGCCTGCAAAGTTGACACCGGAATCACCGGCACATCATTTGACCAGGCCAAGGCCTGAGTCACGGCAGCATTAATACGCACACCGCTAAAAGAACCCGGACCACGACTAAAGGCAATCGCAGTCAAATCAGCAATGGCCAGTCCAAGAGCTTGCAGACCTTGTTCAATCATCGGGAGAATCGTTTGCGTTTGTGCCTTGGCGCGCGCATCAAGCTGAAAAAATAGTTCTTGAGTATCATCGATTACAGAGACGGAACACTGCTCATTGGCAGTCTCCAATGCCAGCACTTTCATGCACAACCTTAATTCAGAGAATATAAAAAACGCGGATATGATACTCCACTCATATCCGCTACGCGAGATTTTCCCGAAACAGATACAAAAATGCCTAGAAAATCTAGGCTTATGATTCAATCAATAAAAGAGTGCCTTAGAGTTGCACTTCTTCCAAGTCCTGAAATTTCTGAAAATGCTCGGCATAATGCATGGCGCTCATTGTTAATTTTTGAATACTGTCATCATCCAGCGTTTTCACCACTTTACCGGGTGAGCCCATCACCACAGAATTGTCTGGAATGACCTTGCCTTCTGGAATCAAGGCATTGGCACCAATAATACAATTCTTGCCAATCACGGCATGGTTCAAAATGACAGCCTGAATCCCGATCAGGCTGTTATCTCCAATGGTACAGCCATGCAGCATAGCCTGATGCCCAATTGTCACATAATTGCCAATATTCATCTCGATACCGGCATCCGTATGCAGTACTGCATTTTCCTGCACATTGCTAAAGTCACCCAATTTAATTTTACTGTTATCTGCACGTACTACGGCACCGAACCAGATACTGACCTGCCGCCCAAGTTCAACTTTCCCAATCACTGTTGCCGTTGGTGCCACCCAGCCATCCCAGGGCTGATGTATAGCGGTGGGCATATGTCCTTGAAATTTGTACAACATTGATAAAATCCTATTCAATGGTTAAAAAAATTTGGAGCGTTTAAACGTTGGAGAATTAAGCAAGAATGGCCAGTCTTTTTTATAATCCAGCCCATATTGAAATAAAGAAATCAGCATACGTGCGGTCAATCCCCAGACCACTTCATTTTCTACCCGCATACTCGGAAAATATAAAGATTGCTGGGCAAAACGAACTTCATAAGGCGTGGGCGTCACTTCAAGCAAATGCTGCAATGAAGCAAAGAAAATCCGGTCAATTTCCGTCGGTTGTGGAATCAGCTTCACTTGCGGAGGAATCAGTCCCACAATCGGTTTGACCAGCATGCCATTGCGGGCTTTTTGCATGGGTAAATCACCCATTAAATGCACATCAAAAGGATTGAGTGCCGTTTCCTCATAGGCTTCCCTTAAAGCCACCACAATATTACTGGTATCTTGTGGATCGCGCTTGCCACCTGGAAATGAGACTTCTCCGGCATGATTATTCAAATAAGCTGAACGGCGCGTCAGCAATACTTTCGGGTCAGCTTCATCTGTAATTGCAATTAACACGGCAGCATGCGCAGATCGAATACGCTTGGAAAAACGTAAGCGTTGCTGCAACCTTTGTGTCAATTCACATGCATCCATTCTTTCAACTCTGACGATGATCATAATTTCATCATAGCTGATTTTAGTCGGGGCGGGAGAGAAATGATGCCAAATTTTAGTTTTTCAGTTATCCTGAGCATACTTTTATCATTGATGATGAATATGAACTTCTGTGTGAATTGTGGACATAAAACCACTGCTAAAATTCCTTTGGGCGATCAGCAAATTCGCAGCGTATGTGATTCATGCGGCTCTATTCATTACATTAATCCGAAAGTAATTTGTGGTGCTTTAGTCTTATTCGAAAACAAAGTACTGTTATGCCGTCGTGCCATTGAACCACGCTACGGCTTATGGACTTTACCTGCCGGCTATATGGAACTGTTTGAAACCATGGAGCAAGGGGCTGCACGGGAAACCCGTGAAGAAGCCGAAGCTGAAGTAGATATTGAACAGTTGTACTGTATGTATAACATTCCGCGTATTGGTCAGATTTATGTGCTATTTAAAGCCAATCTGATTGATGGAAAATTTGGTGCGGGTGAAGAGACCATCGAAACACGTTTATTTGATGAAGCAGATATTCCCTGGACCGAACTTGCCTTCCCGAGTGTAGAACATACTCTCAGACATTATTTTGAAGACCGTAAAAATAATATTTTTCCAATGCATCTGGAAACCTTAGGCACGCGTCTAGACCATACCGGTTAAATTTAACATCCATAAAAAAAACCCATACTAAGATGGGTTTTTTTTATTTTTAAAGAATATTATTTGGCTTTGACTTGATAGCAATCCGCAAGCTTAAACTCAACCGAACCACCGTTTAATTTTGCTAGGCTAATATCTGCCGGTGTTTCACCCTCATTGTTATTATTATAAACTTTTTGAAAACTGGCATAGGTATTGGCCCATTGTACTCCATCACCTGCCGAATTCAGGAAAGTTACACGCCCATTCTGGCCGACATTAGTATCTAACACATTAGACAAATTGAGCAGTGCACCACCGATCACAATCGAATCCCTAGAATCCGGTGAAGACTGGATGCGCGAGTCTACCCCTACCAATGCGCCATTAATATTACCAAACTTTTCATTGGCCAAAATCAGGCGCATGGAAACCGCTTTATCAGCGACAAATGCACGTCCCAAAGTCCCGAGGCGATATTGTTGTATGCCTTGATGATCTAAGAGCGTATCTGCCAACACATCACCTTGACAGCCATTCACCGGATCAGTCGCGAAATTACTAGAGGATTGCATATTGGTGCGTACATCACCATTACTGTCAATTACAATTCCTAAAGTAATTGGGCTGACAGTGGTATCTGTAAATTTAAATTCCAGATTGGCATACATTGGGAAAATGTATTTCTCCCCATCCGCGACGTTCTGCGCTGTTTTAAAGACCTGACGATCCAGATAACTAATTGGGAAAATCTTATATAGATCAACGCTTCCCGTATAGTTTTCACCATCAGCCTGCAAACGCCACAACCCCAAGTTGGCTTGATCGGAAGTATCCAGCGATTTTTTGTCAGTCACCACTTTATAGAAAGCTTCTTTACCCGCGATCACATAATCATTCAATAATCTGCCTTGATACAACTCAAGCGGAGTCACATTATTTGCGACATTCAGGCGGTAAGGCGTGTTAATGGCTTTACTGGTTGGATGAATCCATGAACTTTGTGGATCAGCGGTCATTTGTACCGGTTTCACCTTACGGATGAGTTGAGCATTAATCCCCCCTAAGGAAGATAAATTTTCTTTAGCCAGAGTTAACTCATTATCACGCCATTGTAAGCCGCTGCCAAAGGTATAGCCCTGGCGATTGGTAATCAGCATAAAATGGCCAAATAAATATTTAGTATTCTTATTCTTAATATCACAAGGGTTTTGATTACAGCCCACCAGTCCATCTGAACCCGTCAGGTTACTTCCAATCACGCCTGAAGTTGAGAATAATGAAAATTCTGGCTGATACACGGCTGCGTTGGCAATCGTCACCAGCTTTTTAACTGTGGCAAAAGCCACCTCATCCGAAATTGTGCTGATATCAACAAAATCTTTAATTTTGGTCGCCAAATCGGCATCCATCAAATTGATATTCTCACTGGTTTTCGCCAGGTCTTTACGCATCTCTTCAGTAATATACAAAGGTTGTACATCAGATGGATTAATAATACGCCCTTCTTCTAGCGCCAAAGCTTGCAGAATTTTAACCAGACGCATGGCCACCTGAACGGTAGGATCATTAGGCACCAAATCAGCTACCGGACGTCGAGTAATCCCAGTTGCAATATCGATTACACTTAAACGCGGCAGCTGGGTCTGGGCACTAAAACTAGCATAATCGCTGAGTTTAATTTGACCTAAATTAATCTTGCGCGAAGCAAAACTTTGAATATAAAACTCAATATTATCCGTCTTTTGACAGGTTCCAGAAGCAACCCCATTTTTACTGTCAAATAACGTAATAAAGGTATTTTCTGTATCGCTACTACAGTTAAAGTTCAAACCATCGAGCGGATATTCCAGCCCCCATTCCACACAGTTCGTTGTACCTGGGGTACAAGTACCATTGGTCGTGGCTTCATCGTTTTTTTCTGGAATGACATTGGCACTTTCCCCACCACACCCGCTCAGTGCCGTTAAAAGTGTGGTTAAAGCAAATGGAAATAATATTTTATTTTTCATCTTTTTATACTCGAATAGTCCTTATCGAATGGCGACTAATTTTAGTTGTCCATGATTTGTCAGCATCTTGTCTTCAACATCTATCGCGGAGGCCAAAGGCGTCAATAATACATATTCAGTTTGTGCAGGAATCTGGAGAACCCCTTCGATACGCTCATATTGAATAATATTCGCCTGTTCTTCCTGATTTTTATAACCGCCCGCTCCTTCAAGCACACAGCCACGACTGTCTAAAAATACAACAAAAGGCCAATAATACGTTGGATTTTTCTGGCTAGAGGCATAAGAGTTGATCTGAATATTCTGGATATCGGATTGAAGCTTTACCACTTCAAAATCAAATTCGTCTGCTTTAAGAGGCGCACGAGGCCAGAGGTTAACTGCTTTTTTAAAACTGATTTCTTTCGCTTTTTTAATTTTCTTATCATTAAAACACTGCTTGCCTAAGCTCTTGATGGTCTCCGACTGTGAAATACGATAATAACTTTGAGCCAGTACCACAGGACCAGAATCTACTTCTGGCGTTTGAAACAAGGATTTTAATACGGATTGTCCCACCCCTTTTTCACGTTCAATTATCTGGATCCGGGTAGTTCCGATATTTTTATCTACTACTCCTTCGGGCATGCTATAGAAACGTTTTTTGCCTTCCAAATTAAATTCTTTATTTTCCAGATACTCACTATCCACATATTCAATGCCTTCAACCTGGCTAAATCCCGGTTTTTGTATGTTAGCAACAGAAGATCCTGTTCCAGCATCAGAAATTTGAGGAGCTTTAGATCCAGGTATTAATCGTGGTGTAGACTCAATCTGTGCTTGTGCAATATGCGGTTGTACTGGTTGTACTGGTTGTACTGGTTGTACTGGTTGTACTGGTTGTACAACCATATTATGGCCATGCTTAGATTTAACTTGTCCATTTTCTACGACGGGTACTTTTTCTAAGTTTTGCTTCACAGGTATGGACTGAACTATTGCAGCTTCTACTTTTTTCAACAATCGAGATTTGTCTTCAGTTTTTTTCTCTACATTATTACGTGGTACGACTAATGGTCGGCCATCTGGACCAATAATCGTAATAAATTCTTTAGCGCTTGTATAAAAAGACAAGGGTACCAGACTTAATGCCAGTACCGTTGTCAATCCCACTTTCCCTGTCTTGATCATTTCTTCCTTACCAACGAGTGCGATAGTTCAAACCTAAAATGGTAATTTTGGTATCTGTTTTTACGTTTAAACCTGCATATGGGTTTAATAACAGGTTATTTACCCCAGTCTGGTTGGCTAAACTACTGGTATTTGCTGGAATCTGATCTTTGCTGCGCAAAAAACCAATCGATAGATCCAGATCAGTATCTGCATCAAAGCGGTAACCCACACCTAAACCAAATAACTGCGCACCATTGATCGGTACCATGGTATTACGCTTATTTTTCGGAATAGCACTAGTCCGTGGCTCATAACCTGCTCGAAGCTTCAAGCGGTCTGTAGCGGAATACTCCATCCCGATACCGAAGTTCCACGGCGATTCAAATCCCATCGGTAAAGCCAGGGTTGAGTCAGTAACATTAGCAGATAAAATTTTGGCAATTTTTAGGGCTGAAATAGTACGATCAAATTCGAATTTAAATTCGTCCCAGACCTTGTAATCTGTCCAGCCAATATCAAAATTTACTTGCAAATCTGGCATCACTTTATATTTGATACCTGCCTGAAAATGCGCCGGATATTCAAAATCCTGCGACACCAGACCAGATTCACTCGATGGTATATAAGTAGGAAATCCAAGAATTGCAGCCAGAATCTGGCCGGTCGGTGAGGTCATTAAACCTTTAATCATTTCCTGAGGAGCTTTGGCATTATCAATATGATATTTACCTTTTAAGCGCATTTTTGCAGCACTTTGGTACACCATACCAAAACTAAAATCTTCGCGTGGTTCCCACAATATTCCCAGGTTATAGCTTGGGCTTAAGTTTTGCTCAAGCTCCAGTTGCATTTGACCAAACTTGCCAAATGGGTTCATCCCCTCATCAGCATTACAGATCCCGAGCAAAAGAATATCTGTAATAATGTCGGAATTTTCTTTAAACGGCGTACACACGACTTCGTCGATCATACGCAACATCCCGATCAACTCATTCGGGAAACGCAAGTCCGTTTTCATCCCGATGGCTTGATAAGACATCCCGATAGAAGCACCAATCGACAGTTGGTCATTGACCTCATAACCGATGGATGGAGACAGATAGGTAATCCGCTCTAAAGCAACCTGTTGTCCCATAAAGTTTGCCGGATTACCATCCTCATGACCAAAACCTGCCATGAGAGGAGCATAAACAGCAGTCGCATAAGTGGCTTTAGAACCAGGTGGGTTATATGCGATCCCCATAGTCGGTGCAGTCAAAGGAAGACCTTCGCCTAAATCCACCATTTTTTTCAGAAAAGGGACATAAAGGCTGACATATTCCACATCGCCTTTGACCGGACCTTTAAAATCTGTACACAAATCAGATGAAACTTCAGGACCGTCATTACAGACAATAGGATCATCAGAATAGCCAAATACGTTATATCCGGCGGGTACTGAAAACTCACGCTGGATATCAAAATTAGCCACAATGATTTGCTGTTCGGTTTGCAGCCCATCAATTTTAGTCAGTGCAGCCGGGTTAAAGTGGATGGCATTGACCCCTGGAGGATCTGCAGTGACAGCATTCCCCATGGATAGTGCACGTAAATCAACTGAAAGGTTGGTTCCCAATTGTGCAAAGGTATAACTTGAACAGCCCGCAAGAATAATTCCTGTTAATAACGGGCTAAGTCGAATGTTTTTCATACGACACCCCTATTAACTGATTTTTTTACCAAAACCTAAAATATCAAGTGGGAATGATAATCCCAACGAAACATCCGGTGCATCTTCGGTCAGCCCTAAGCCAACGGTACCATTAACAATTGTTTCTGGAGAGACTCGCACACCTAAGGAAATTGCAAAGGTAGAACTGGTCTGATCTGCAGCAGAATAACTTTCACCAGTGTTATAGTTAAATTCCGCACCAGTATTAAAGCTTTGCTGATAGGACATGGTCATCGAAACATCATAGTTAAATGAATATGCGAAACCAAAGGCAAAGCCTCCACTAACACCAGGTTCAAACTCCTCAATAATCCGGCTACCTCGACGCTGATTCAGGCCCGATTCTTTAAAACCATAGTTCGCAGAAACTGATGCAAACAATACGACTGGGTCAATGTATTTACGCGTACTAGCACCTACTCCAGCAGAATAATAGCCCTTTCCTGCTGCCAGATCTGTCGCGGCATTAATTTCATAAGGGCTGTCACCAGTTTTAGTTGATAAATTACCAAATAAAATCAGAGGCAGACGACCCGCTTTTAGGGGAAAGGGTTCCCAGCGAGCGCCCAAACTAATATCACCTAAACCCGCAGTAGAGGTATCTTTCAACAAGTCAGTTTTGGCCACTAAAGGTAGGGATGCAGTCAAGGTCAGGTTATCTTTCACGCCATATTGGAAAGTGAAAGTATTAGTCATACTATGTGTTGCATTTTCTTGAACACGTAGTTGATACAATTGGCCCTGAGCCATTTCTATATCGAGTTGAGTGTCTCGATAATAGGTATAATCAATATCGTAATATGATGAAATTTCACCTTGTTTTATCAGAGAGTATTGGCGTTCATTTGACGTAAATACTTCTTCCAGATTAGCTGCCTGAGTAGCATCTCCTTCTTGTTGCTGTAAAGCTTGAGATGCATCTACTACTTGGCCAGCCTGAGTCTCTACAGGTGCTGCTGTTTCAACGACAGCCTCTTCAACTGCTTCATATTCACCTAGTTCTGACTCTTCTGCAGCCTGCGTTTCGACTTGTCCAGTTTGAGCCGGTACAGATGCAGCAGTTTCAACAACAACTTCTTCATCAACCGTTTCGTATTCACCTAGTGCTGGTTCTTCTGCAGCAAATGCAACGCCCATTACCATTTGAATGCTCAGTGCCAAGAACGTCTTGTTCATCCATTTACTGTTCATATCCATTTCACCATTTTAATTTTTATTACTGTTTTTCGTTTTATTTATTCTTGTAATACAGTCTCAGGAAGTTATGTTGATATTCCCCAAATTGTTCTGACTCTGTATTACGATTACGGTCCATACGGATCGTAGAAGCTTTATCAGCAATTTTGTCCATATAAAATTGTGGATACTGCATGTCAACCAAGGCATAGCGATTGATCGTAGCATCTTCTACATGGCGCATATCTGATTCTTTTAATGCTAGAAAATTTTTGCGATATTGTTCAGGTACATTAATCAGGAACAAAGTGTTATTTTCCCAAATATCCTGAAAACGCCGTTCCTCAAAACTGATATTACCAAGTGCAGGATCTGCAACATAAACCCGGCCATTTTTATAAGCTTTATACACTACAAAATGCTTAAATCCTGCATAGGAAATCGGAACAATGGCGGGCTGATCTTGATTGACTAAATCTTTGAACTCTCCTCGATAGCCTCCACTTTCCAACCCTAAGGCTGAAACAAAGCGCTTCATATCAAGCAGAGAAAAACTACGGCGTTCAACAATTTTATCCGTTTCACCGAATTTCATTAGCCCACTCATGACTTGCTGCTCATCCAGCTGCGTACCGACATAACCATTAAGGAGGGTCGTAAGTGCTGCTGAACCACAACTATAATCATAAGCTTGACGTACAATGCCCTGAAACTGATCCAGAAGGGCTGGTTTTACTTCCACAGCTTCACGGTGCATACGCACAAAAGAGTCATTTCTTGAATCAAGAACTTCAGTATAGTGAACAGCACCGTTCGGCTGTTTTTTGATATCCAGAGCTTCTTTGGCAGCGTAATACATCAATGCCGAGCCCAACGCGATCTCTAACATAATTATTAACTTTTCTTATAATGGGCATGATGTGCCTATTTTTTCTTTTTATAGAGCATTAACTCTACTTCCCTGTAACTAGAAAGATACCTGTTTTTTCAAAAAAATACAGTATTTTTTTTATTTTTTAGATAAGTGATATAGTCATAAAAAAGCGCGTGTAAACACGCGCTTTTATTAGAAGAAAGATTAGTGACCAGAAATAGTAATAATTGCGCCTTTAGTATAAGCACCTTGTGAAGGAGAATAGAAAGTTTGTAAACCTTGGACTTCCATATCACCAATTGATGATCTTGCTTCACGGTTACCTAAATGAATACCTTTAATGTATTGGTCTTTCGCCCCAGTATCATTACTTACAATACGAACATGTGCTGCCTTACCTAATTGAGTGCCGGTAGTACCAACATAAGCATCGTTAAATACAGAAATATTCTGGCTAATGGTTAAATCATTAGACGATGCATCTGCAATTTTGATACTTTCAACAAAAATCTCACCGGCTTCACGTGTAGTCACTGGAGTCGTGCCTACAAGCCCCACTACTTTATTTTTAGTGGAATTATCTAAAATACCTAGGTTCTTAATTTCTAAACCACCTTGCATTACACTATTCATCTTGATCATAGCGCCTTGTGGAGCAGCACCCAGTTGAATATTGGCATTTATCACACCAGTTTTAACGTCAAAACCACTAATGATGTCGTTTACAACACCGGCACCACCTCGACGAATCGAATCCGGATCATCTGCACCAGATGCAGTTACACCAATTCGGCCAACTTTGATATCTAGACCCGATACTTGTGCAGCAACATTAATGAAAGGATTACCAGCCCCAGCATCTGAATCAATTACCAAGTCAGCAAGGTTACGGGATGCAAGTAAATAGGCACCATTATTGTCATAATTGGCACCGATTACTACACCATGCGTTGCAGTAGTAGGATCAGCAAGAGCAGCAGCATCAGGTGCTGTATCAGTCTTACCACGGATTACGATCGCACCTGCTGTAGAAGTACCTCCGAAACCCGCCTCATTTGCAACACCTTTAGGTGCCAAACCGTCGTTATCATGGATAAATAATTTTTCAATAGCAATTTTCGAGATGCCGATACCAATTGTCAAACCGTCTTGACCCGTTGTTTCGCTTAGAGATGCATCATCCATTGCTTGCATCGCCATCGCATTGGCACTAAATGCAACTGAAGTCGCTAAAACTAATTTTGTAAATTTTTTCATTGTTTACTCTCCCAAGAGTACTATTTTTTTTGGTTGTGAATTACTCAGTGTTTAGGCTGTATTTTTTATTTTCTGACAGCTTAAGCATCTTTCCTTGAGTAATTTGCTAGCCCACTTAAATTAGCGTCGAGTCAAATTTTGATCAACTGTTGTTGGTCGCAATCTGTCGCTTACCGATAAACGGTATTTCATGATTTAAAAATATTTTCCTGGCTTCTTGATATAAAATAGTAAGTCATATCGAACTCTCCATAACTGAATGACCGAAGCTCTCTATCATCGTCCCTTAAAGTTTGAATCACGTCTGGTTACAGATCTATTATCCGCATTGAAGACATTGAATCATCTAGTGTATTTAAATAATAATGGTCGGCCTTTTATTGCCTGCTGCGCTCAAGAATATTTTGTTGCGCAGACATCACAAATTCAGTCTTTTAAAAGAATAGGGATTGAACAGTATCAACCCAGCCCATCTGAATTTAATTTAGTGATTAATGCATTAAAAACTCCTCAAGAGAATGGCTTTCATGGAGGCTATGTTGGCTTTATCGGCTACGATTATGCGGCTCAACAATATATTCAGTATCCAGACCGTCCTCAACCTGGTTTATTTATTGGTCAATTTCCTTCCTACATTAAACCAATCTCTGATGGCTGGATGTTCTATAGTGATGATCCACAGGCAGAACAAATTTTCAATCATATTCAGAACTTACTTAATCAAGATAAAATTCACTCGACATTTCATTTAAAAAATCCTTGTATCTCACGCTGGACTAAATCTGTTTATACTCAGGCTTTTCAGAAAATTCAGGACTATATTGTTGCAGGTGACTGCTATCAGATTAATCTGACCCAAGAGTTTAAAGGTCGTGCCCAAGGCTCCCTCTTAGCGACTGCCCAAGCATTCTGGACATTAACCGAAGCGCCCTACGCGGGTTATTTACGTATTGGTGATTTTGAATTACTCAGCTGCTCACCCGAGTTATTTATTGACTTCGAAAAAAATCGAAAAATTATCACCAAACCAATTAAAGGCACCATGCCACGCTATAGCGATCCTGTGCTAGATGAACAATCTAAACAAACCTTAAAAGCATCGGAAAAAGATCAAGCAGAAAATGTCATGATTGTGGATTTATTACGTAATGATTTAAGTGTTTATGCAGAAACAGGCTCGGTTAAAACCCCCAAATTATTTAATATCGAAAGTTTTAATCAAGTGCATCATATGGTGAGCGAAGTAGAAGCGACCTTAAAAGCAGATGTGAATCCTTTCGAGGTATTAATGTCAGCCCTACCAGGTGGCTCAATTACGGGCGCACCTAAAATCCGGGCCATGCAGATTATTGCTGAACTGGAAGGTGTAGCACGTGGTGCTTATTGCGGTTCAATGGGTTATTTTAATTTTGATGGTACCGGTTCCTGGAACATTCTGATTCGTTCCATCCAGAAATATCAAGAAGATGTTTCTTTATGGGCCGGTGGTGGCATTACCATTTCTTCGGATTGTAATGCGGAATATCAGGAATGTTTTGATAAAGTTTCAGCGATGCTGGATCTGTTAAATACCTGGTATCAGCCTGAATAAATAAAAAAGCGAATCATTTGATTCGCTTTTTTCTACAAATCCACCCTAACCTTCCTTTACTCAAAGAGGGAACTCCTCCCTTTTCAAAGAGAAGCTAGGAGGGATTTTAATCACACCAAAATCTCATTTTTTAGCGTATCGACTAAACGCTGATTTTGCTCATCTGTACCAATGGTAATTCTTAAGAACTGGTTAATACGTGGCTTGTTAAAATAACGCACGATAATGCCACGTTCACGCAACTCACTTGCAAGTTCGCCTGCATCCTTAGATGGCAATGAGGCAAAAATAAAGTTGGCACTCGATGGTAAAATTTTAAAACCAAGCTCATTTAGTTGAAACACCAACTTTTCACGGCTGGCAATAACTTTCTGATTCTGTGCTTCAAAGTAGGCCTGATCTTCAAATGAAGCGACCGCTGCAGCAATCGCAAAACGGTCCATCGGATAGGAGTTAAAGCTGTTTTTGACTGCTTCAAGTGCTGCAATCAAATGTGGCTGAGCAATCGCAAAACCCACTCGCAGACCAGCAAGAGAACGTGACTTCGATGTGGTTTGACATACCACTAAATTTTCATATTTCTCAACCAGCTTGACTGCTGATTCTGCACCAAAATCCACATATGCTTCATCAAGCATCACCACTGAATCCGGATTGGCTTGTAGGATTTCCTCAATGGCTGCCAAGCCCAGTTCAATACTGGTCGGCGCATTAGGATTAGTAATAATAATGCCGCCATTAGCTTGTTTATAGTCATCCACCACAATTTCAAAGTCATCATTCAATGGCAAGATTTTGGTTCTGATGCCAAAAAACTGACTATAAACCGGATAGAAACTATAGGTAATATCTGGATAAAGTACAGGCTGTTCTTGAACAAAAAATGCTTTAAAGATATGTGCCAAGACTTCATCTGAGCCATTGCCGACAAAGACAGTGTCTACAGGTACATTTTGTTGTTTAGCGATCGCCTGTTTCAACTCTGATGCATCAGGGTCTGGATACAAACGCAAAACATCTGCCGAATTCGCAAGTACCTTTTGAACCGCTTCTACCACTTTGGGTGAAGGTGGATACGGATTTTCATTGGTATTAAGTTTTAAAATATTCTGGATTTTTGGTTGTTCGCCTGGAGTATACGGTTTTAATTCACGTACTTCAGGACTCCAAAAACGCATTTGTTCTGTTGTGATATTCATTTTGTATTCTCTTTAAACCCTCTCCTAACCTCTCCCTGAGCCATATATGGCGCAAGAGAGGAATTTTCATTACTAAAGACACAAGATTTTTGTGGTTTAAATTCTCCTCTCCTTTTAGGAGAGGGTCAGGGAGAGGTTGTAATGCTATTTATGATTGATAACGATAACGTGCTGACTGTGCATGTGCATCCAAGTTTTCCTGTTGCGCCAAGATATCCGCAGTTTTTGCTAAAGTTTTTACACCTTCTTGTGAGCACATAATCAGGCTTGAGCGCTTCTGGAAATCATAGACACCAAGTGGCGATGAAAAACGCGCAGTACCTGAAGTCGGCAAGACGTGGTTTGGACCAGCACAGTAATCACCAATGGCTTCAGGCGTATAACGACCCATAAAGATCGCACCTGCATGACGAATGCTGTCAGACATTGCTTCTGCATCATCTAAACATAACATCAAATGCTCAGGTGCCACCTGATTAATCAAATCTGATGCTTCTTGACGGTCTTTTACGAGTACCAAAGCACCACGATTGGCAATCGAAGTACGGGCAATTTCTGCCTTTGGCAATATTGCCAGGTGCATTTCAATCGCCTGTTCAACCTCATTCAGCAACTGTTCATCTGGTGTGATGAAAATGGCTTGTGCCACAGTGTCATGTTCAGCTTGCGAAAGTAAATCCATCGCCAACCATTCAGCATTATTTTGGCCTTCGGCATACACCAGAATTTCAGAAGGTCCTGCAATCATGTCGATACCGACCTGACCAAACACCGCACGTTTTGCCGCAGCAACAAAACGGTTGCCTGGGCCGGTAATTTTATCGACCGGTGGGACAGTTTCTGTACCGTAAGCCAATGCCGCAACCGCTTGTGCGCCACCAATCGTGAAGACACGTGTCACACCTGCCAGATAGGCAGCCGCCAGTACCAATGGATTTAAATCACCATTCGGTGCAGGTACCACCATAATAATTTCAGGAACTCCCGCTACATGAGCAGGCACAGCATTCATCAATACTGAAGATGGATAAGAAGCCAGACCACCCGGCACATAAATCCCAACACGATCCAGTGGAGTGACTTTCTGACCAAGCGTATTTCCTAAAGCATCGACATAGGTCCAGCCGTCCTGTTTTTGTACCTGGTGAAACTCGCGCACGCGTGCTGCAGCAAGCTCTAAAGCTTCGCGCACTTCAGTCGTCAAACCCTCGAAGGCAGCTTGCAGTTGCTCTTGGCTTAACTCTAAATCTGAAAATTGATGCGCCGGATGTCGATCGAACTGTTGAGTGAGTTTAAGAACTTGAGCATCACCATGCTGACGAACATCAGCAATAATTTGATCTACAGTTTTTAAAAGTTCAGGATCATTAACAGTTTCAAAAGCCAACAAGTCAGCAAATGCTTGCTTGAAGTTTTGATCTTGGGTCGATAAACGTCGCATCAATTTACCCATCAGGTTTGAATTCGAAGGCTTTAGTTTACCTGTTTTCCAGACTTTTGTCGGCAGCTATAGTGCTCTAGCCCTATGAGTTTTATTGGAAATAACTTTTGGTAAAATTGATGAAAGAATTTACATCGTATTTATGTTCAATCGAATAAAAAAACCGCCCTAAGAGGACGGTATTTTTATGCAACAAATTTAAGCTTGTTTGGCCTTTTCACGTTCTTCCACAGCTTTTTCAAGCTGTGCCAGAATCGGATTTAACAACGCTTGCTTACGCTTAAAGCTGGCTTTATTCACGATTAAACGCGAAGACACTTTGCAGATTTCTTCAAGTGGCTCTAAACCATTGGCACGCAAGGTATTGCCTGTATCTACGACATCGACGATGTAATCGCCCAGACCAACTAATGGTGCAAGTTCCATGGAGCCATACAGCTTGATCACATCCACTTGCTCACCCAGGCTGGCATAGTATTGACGGGTCAAATTCACGTACTTGGTCGCAATTTTTAAGCGACCTTTAGGACGTAGCATCCCCACCTTACCGGCGGTCATCAATTTACATACCGCAATTTTCAGGTCCAATGGTTCATAGACGTTTTGCGCGCCATGTTCCATCAATACATCTTTACCGGCCACGCCAATATCGGCTGCACCATTTTCAACATAAGTCGGTACATCTGAAGCACGTAAAATTAGAATACGAACCTGTTTATGCGTGGTCGGGAAAATCAATTTACGAGATTTATCAGGATCTTCTAAAAGATTAATCCCTGCTGTTTCTAGCAAAGGTAAAGTCTCTTTTAAGATACGCCCCTTACTTAATGCCAAAGTTAAACCATGATCAAAATTGCCCATTACGTCAAAGTTTGGATCATCGTTTCTCATATCGCTCATTAATTTACTCGCTTAATTTGGGCACCTAAACTTTGTAACTTTGCTTCTACATCTTCATAACCGCGGTCAATATGATAAATGCGGTCAATCAGCGTTTCACCTTCAGCGGCAAGTGCTGCCAGCACCAAAGAGAACGAAGCACGTAAATCTGTTGCCATTACGGGTGCGGCAGAAAGTTTTTCTACACCCGTTACCACAGCATCATTACCTTCTACCTGAATATTGGCACCCATACGTGCCAATTCAGGAACATGCATGAAACGGTTTTCAAAAATCGTTTCAGAAATTGTCGCAAAGCCTTGAGCAATGGCATTCACAGCCATAATCTGGGCTTGCATATCGGTTGGAAATTCTGGATGTGGTAAGGTTTGGAAGCTGACAGCTTTCGGACGTTTACCCAGCATATCCAGTTCAATCCAGTCGTCACCACGGGTCACTTCTGCGCCCATTTCTTCAAACTTGTCCAGCACCGCTTCCATCAGGGACGGATCAGTATGCGTGGTTTTGATACGACCGCCAGTGATCGCTGCTGCTGCCAGATATGAACCGGTTTCAATCCGGTCAGCAACAACCGCATATTCACAGCCATGCAGACGTTCGACACCGGTCACAATTAAAGTATCGGTATCTAGACCTTCAATCTTGGCACCCATCTTGATCAGCATTTGCGCAAGATCAGTGATCTCAGGTTCACGTGCTGCATTGCGAATCGTGGTCACACCATCGGCCAACACGGCAGCCATCAGAATATTTTCTGTCCCACCCACAGTCACCATATCAAAGACAACTTCGCCACCTTTCAGGCGACCATCGACTTTGGCATGTACATAACCGGCTTCGACTTCAATCTCGGCGCCTAAAGCTTCTAAAGCTTTCAAATGCTGATCGACAGGACGGGAACCAATCGCACAACCGCCTGGTAAAGACACTTTTGCACTGCCATAGCGCGCCAATAATGGACCAAGCACCAAAATAGAAGCACGCATAGTTTTTACGAGCTCATACGGTGCGAACTGGTTATCTAATGTAGAAGTATCAGCAACAACCGTATCGCCTTCATAAGTCATGGTGATCCCAAGACCAGCAATCAGCTTCACCAACGTATTGACATCTTTTAGATTAGGAACATTTCTGAGCGTAATCGGGGTATCAGCAAGAATCATTGCTGCCAATAATGGAAGTGCTGCATTCTTTGCACCAGAAATGCGCACTTCACCTTCGAGCTTGATACCGCCCTGAATTAAAAATTTATCCATTAAATGATTAAGCTCCAAATAAGCTTGCTTTGCGCCATTCTTCTTTTGTCATCGCGCGAATTGTTACTGCGTGAACTGCACCACTGGCAATATGGGCATTGAGAGGAGCATAAACAGCTTGTTGGCGTGCAACTGGACGCTTACCTTCAAATTGATCATCCACAATACGGAGATCAAATTTTCCGCCCTGACCACTCACAGCAACATCCGCCTCCGGAAAAGCGGCTTCTAAAATTTCAGCGAGCTGTTCATTATTCATCACAAGACCTCTTATAGGACTAAGGGTGTAAAACGAGCCATTTTACTATAAATAGCAAAAATAATTCATGGATCCATACATTATATATATAAAAAAAAGAGGCTTTTAAAACCTCTTTTTCATCATTTATCCTTTATAGGGCTAAAGGATGCTGCTGTAAATGCATTTCCCGGTATCGATCAATCTGCCGTTTCAATTTTTCGGTCAATATTTTAATTGAAGTATACATATCATCTGCGGTGGCGTGAGCAAAAAATTCAATGCCCGGTAATCGGATAATAGCCTCTGCGATATGATTACTACTGCCCTTTCTAGAGCGTTTATCAATTTGATGATCTTTCGAGAGTTTCACTTGCATACTATTCACCTGATCTAGGTGCTTCGTCATCTGTGAAAACTTGGTTTTTATACTTTCTTCAATAGCTGGCGTAATCGATAAATGATGTCCACGAATTGTTATTTGCATAGTTCTATCCCTCACCTTCGTTAGGATTAGAAGAGTCTCAATATAAAATAATTTAAATACAGTAACTTATAAATAAAATATCCGTATTTTAAGTCCTGAATCAAATCAATCTTACTGATCCTCAAAAGAAAAAAGATTCATTATGTTGTCATAATGAATCTCTAGAATAGCCAGATTTCAAATTTTAGATCAAGACTTTTCGCTCAGAAGATGAAGGAATATGTAACGATTCACGATATTTCGCCACCGTACGTCGTGCCACATCAATGCCTTCATCTTTTAACATATTGGCAATTGCATTATCAGACAGAGGCTTACGGGCATTTTCTTCGGAAATCAGTTTTTTGATTTTGGCACGAATAGCAGTAGAAGATGCTTCACCACCTGAAGTAGTCCCGACATGACTCGAGAAGAAATATTTCAACTCGAACAATCCACGTGGGGTCAGCATATATTTATTGGTGGTTACACGAGAAACTGTAGATTCATGCAATTCGACTTCTTCGGCAATATCTCTTAAAACCAGAGGTTTCATGCCTTCCGCCCCAATTTCCAAGAACATCTTTTGATGTTCTACAATACAAGTCGCGACTTTCAATAATGTTTTATGCCGTTCATCGATACTTTTGATAAAGTTCTTCGCTTCCAGCATCTGATTACGCAGGTACTGATTATCATCGCTATGATCTGCACGACGAATCATTTTGGCATAAAAAGAATTGACGCGTAACTTTGGCAGTACATCCGAGTTTAAATTGACTTGCCAGCAGTTATTCTTTTTCATCACCACAACATCTGGCACCTGATAATCCGATTCCTTGTTTTCAAATTCCAGACCTGGATGCGGTTTTAAGGTTTTTAGCAAATCTACAGCACAGCGCAACTGTTCTGGATTTAAGCCAGTCTGTTTGATCAGCTTAGGAAGCTCATTGGTAATCAACAATTCATAATGTTGCAGAAGTTTGATCGCATCATTTCGGCAAGGGGTTGACGCAGGTAAATTATCAAGTTGAACCAATAGGCATTCTGCCAAGCTTCTAGAACCTACACCCACCGGATCCAAACGTTGAATATGCTTTAATACAACGGCAACCTCATCATCTTCAATTTCTTCTTCAGACCCCATAGAAGAGAGTAAATGTTGTACCGATGCAGTAATTTCACTCAACTCTGCATCTAAAAAACCTTTGTCGTCTAAAGAATCCACGATGCAATAAGCGATTAATTTATCAACCTGTGAAAAATTCAACAGATTAATTTGTTCTAGCATATATTCTTGCAGGCTCTGATGTCCTTGACGATTATCTTCACGCTCTTCGAACTCGGCTGCCCCCAGACTTGTAGGTTGATGGGTATAAACATCATCCCAATCGGTATCTACAGGTAAGTCATCAGGCAGATGATCGGCATTAAGTTCATTGGTTAGATCGTGATTTTCATTATTTGATTCAATTGTCGATAAGCTTTCAAGGGTAATTTGCTCTTCAACTTTTTCTAATAGAGGATTACTATCAAGTTGCAACTGAACTTCTTGTTCCAATTCCAGACTTGAAAGTTGTAATAGCCGAATTGCTTGCTGTAATTGTGGAGTTAATGACAGCGAGTTCGCAATTTTTATGCCCACTGATAATCTCATTGTTACCCCCTTAATAGAAAATCCCGTTTTATAAGCAATTTTTATGCCGTTTTATTTTTTATAACACAGATTTACTAAAAAACATACAAATTGGATTTTAAATTTCTAGTCTTTCGCGACTAATAATTGTTGAAATACTTAAATTTGCGCATAAAAAAATCCCCCTCTGCCTTGGCGGAGGGGGATTTCGAATAATGAGCTGGCGATGACTTACTCTCACATGGGTAACCCCACACTACCATCAGCGCTAAGAGGTTTCACTTCTGAGTTCGGGAAGGGATCAGGTGGTTCACTCTTGCTATGG
>NZ_JAFCUI010000008.1:0-124487 GCF_049896445.1 Acinetobacter sp. TWP2-2-3 | reverse complement strand
CTTTTGCCAGTGTTGATCTGTCAGCATGGTACGAGGCATAGCGAATAGTAAAATTGGGTTTGGCGATTTGATTTTACTACTTCGCTATTTTTTTAAGCTAAAAGTGTCAACACACCCTATTCAATACAAGATATTAGCGGGCTAAGCCACGATAAGCTGTTTCATCAAAACCGGCAATAAATCCTGTAGAGGTTGCCAAGATTGGACGTTTGATTAAACTGGTATGGGTGGTTAATGCATTAATTAAAGCATCTTCACTCGACAGGGCGGTCTGTTGCTCTTCTTCACTGAGCTTACGCCAGGTAGTGCCTTTCTTGTTCAGAAGCACGTCCTGACCCAAGGCATCCAGCCAGGTTTTGATGGTTTCAGCATCGATGCCCTGTTTTTTATAGTCATGAAATTCATAACTCAGACCTTGCTCCGTCAGCAGATCAAAGGCTTTTTTCATCGAACTACAATTTTTAATTCCGTAAATTTTTAACATAGCTGCCATCTAAAAAATTTAAATCATGAACTAGCTTAACCAAATTGGCAGCAGCAAACCATGCAAAAGCAAATGAAAAAAAAGAAAAAATTTTAAATACCAGAAAAGTCATGTCATCAAAATGACATCAAGCAGCTTTAATATGAGCAGCAAGAAAAAGAACAATCTAAATAATAAGAAAAATAAAAATTTGGGAATAATAGAAATAGAAAACCCGCATTTAATCATCCTGATCATGCGGGTCTCAATCCAACGTCCAATGTCACATCCATGCAAAACAAGCTAAATCTATAGTCTGTTTTATTTTCGTCCTACGGCGTCCTGTCCTTATGTTGTCGTCCTGACATGTCCTTGTGCCGTAGCGCTATAATGCTATGTTATTACATTAAGATAAACCCAAAAAATACGTCATGTCATGTAAGAGATAAGCCTTAATTGAGTGAACGTATGTTCACTCAATTAAATAATGAAGATTATAGTTTGTAGTCGATGATCACGGGGGCATGGTCGCTAAACCATTGTTCTTTATAGACCCAGGCATTAACGGTACGCTCTTTCCAGTCCGGAGAGCAGGCATGATAATCAATCCGCCAACCAACATTCTTGGCACGCGCCTGTCCACGGTTTGACCACCAGGAGTATAATTCGGCTTCTTTGCGGACTTCACGGAAAGTATCGACATAACCAAGCTCATCGTAGATATGATCTAGCCAGGCACGTTCGTGCGGTAAACAGCCCGAGGCTTTCTGGTTACCCGACCAGTTTTTAATATCGATACGTTTATGCACGATATTATAGTCACCGCAGACAATTACCGATTTATTTTCATCGCGCCACTGTTTCAGGATTTTTGCGTATTCTTCCAGAAAGTGATCTTTACGCGCTTGTGCTTCATCGCCTGATGAGCCGGAAGGTAGGTACAGGGAACAGATCTGTACGGTTTGTTCTAGACCCAAGTCAAATTCAGCGGCAATAAAACGGCCTTGTGAATCGGCCAGTTCAAAACCCAGGCCATCAGTTAAAGACACAAAAGGCAGACGGCTATAAATGGCCGTACCGGCATAACCCGGACGTTCGGCAGGAAACAGGTGCGTGTACCAGCCTTCAGGCTTGAATTTATCGGTCCACTGCGCATGCGTGATCCGGCTTTCCTGTATGCAAATCACGTCGGCATCCGACTGTTCCATCCATTCCAATAGACCTTTGGTGACAGATGAGCGTAAGCCGTTGACATTAATTGAAACGACGCGAAGAATTTTTTGATCACCTGGATAGCTACTCTTTGGTATCATGCGCAAGTCTTACCTTAATTAATGGATTTAGGAGCACCTCATGTCAACGCCAGCTCAGTTTAACCCGCAAGCTTTTATCGAACTCGCATTATCACGCGGTGTGCTTAAATTTGGTGAGTTTACTTTAAAATCGGGACGTGTGAGTCCCTATTTTTTTAATGCGGGTCTGTTGAATGATGGTGAAGCCTTGACACTGCTGGCTTCTGGCTATGCTGCAAAACTAACTGAATGTGACCATGTTGAAGTGATTTTTGGCCCTGCATATAAAGGTATTCCTTTTGTGGCAGCAACTGCTGTGGCTCTGTCGCAAAATCATGGGGTAAGTGTGCCATGGGGTTTTAACCGCAAGGAAGCCAAAGACCATGGCGAGGGTGGCGTATTGGTCGGTGCTTCTGTAGCAGGTAAAAAAGTCTGGATCATTGATGACGTAATTACCGCAGGCACAGCGATTCGTGAAGTCGTCACCATCCTGAAAAATGCCGGTGCCCAAATTGCCGGTGTACTCGTGGCGCTTGATCGTCAGGAAAAAGGTCAGGGTGATTTATCTGCGATTCAGGAAGTACAGCAAGAGCTTGAGATTCCTGTACATGCCTTAATTACCATGAAAGATTTAATGGATTATCTGGAAGCGAAAGGCGACCTAGAAGCTTTGGCAAAAATGGAAGATTATCGTGTTAAATACGGGATCTAAGCCTGGATTGGCATAGAAAAGGAAGCTTGAGCTTCCTTTTTTTATAGATACTCGATTTTCTAAGCATTTGAAATTTATTATCTCTGTCTATTCTTGTAAGCATTGGCTTACATGAATTCCAGCACTTTGCGGCTATTTTGAATAGTGGAAATTTCCTATGATGGCTTTAACAGGAACAGGACGTTCCACACAAGAATAACAATACATAAATACAAGGAAAGTAAGGTACGACAGGAGTTATACCAAGCGAACGCATACGGAAAACCCCTGGCAGGATGCCAGGGGTTTTTCATTTCTATTTCTTTATAGAGCAACGCTTACAACAGCAATGATTCAGAACATGATTCTTAAAAATTCACTGTTAATGAGCTAAATAGAGGAGTAGAAAACCTTTCACCAAAATTATGAATCTTCAGAGCTAAAAAAAGCACCTGAAGGTGCTTTTTCTTATTGCTGTGCTAAATTATAGCGCAACGATATTGATCGCATTTGGACCTTTTTGACCATCAACCACGCTAAAAGAAACGCGCTGACCTTCAAACAAAGTTTTGAAACCAGAACTGCTGATTTCTTTAAAGTGTGCAAAAACGTCAGGACCTGATTCTTGTTGAATAAAACCAAAACCTTTAGTTTCGTTAAACCATTTTACTGTACCGGTAACTGTAGTAGACATAATATAACCTGTTAAATTTTAATAATTTTAGTCATGCAAATGACTATGGATAACTTGGAAAAACAACAAGAATTGAAATAAAGATCTGAAAAAACTGAGGATTATAAATAATACTGCGGCACTTAAAGAAGCTTAACTAAACAACGCTTTTTTCTAGTTAAAGACAGCATAGCCTAAATCAGAAAATATTCAAGTTTTTTATATTTATTATTTATTTTTCTTATAAAAGTGGCTCAATTCTTCTTTTTTTAAAGAATTTCAACCTGGTTTGCTTGAGCTTTACCGGTCGCATTTGAGCTTTAACGAAGCTAAACAATAAATACACGTTGTGTTTACGTTACTTTATGTTAATCAGAATCGTTCAGTACTCAGCAAGATTTTACTAAGTCAGTGTATTTTATAACTTTGGGTAAATTAACATTTGTAGCTTTAAGATAGTTATCGTCATTGCTCATGTATAAAAATCCACCTATATTAAAATTCAATTGGAAAAATTAACTATAAGAATTTCTTAATTTTAATTTAAAACCAAATACGAGTGAGTCTCATGGATTACTGGAACAGTGTGTTACTTATATCCATCATCACCATGGTTGGACTGGCCATGATCATCCTGTTCGTCGGATGTAAAATGTGGAAGAACTTGGTGGTTACTTTACTGATTGCCACCTTGATTGGATTTCTGATTGTATTTGCGATCAATTTTATTTTTGGCGATCGTCTTCAATTTCTATGGGGTGCCCCTGAGACTGGTGATAGTAATTTTATGCTGGAAATGGGGCTGCTGAGCCTGTTAATTGGCGGTGTGAGTACCTTTATCATTATGTTAGGCACTTTGGTTGCTAAAAGTAACAGTGGAAATCAAGGCGATGAAGACTAGTTTTTCGCAAAATAACAAGTCTCTTAATGAGTGGGAAAGTGCAGAAAAGCATCGCATGTACAGTTCATAGGCTTAAAAAATCTTTCTCAGTCAAATGTATAGTGCCATAGCGCTACGGGACATGAATGGCGTTTCACATCCCGTAGCTGCATAATTTTCTGTATCAAAAATTTAGAACATCATTCTTAGACCTGCACCATAGATCCAGCCTTTTTCAGAATCAGAGCTTTGCTGCCAGGCTGTCTGTTTGTTGCCTTTACTATATTCATAACCCACTTCCAGATAAGGCATGAGCTTTTTGCTCAGTTCATAGCGTGTTTCCAGGCCCAAGGTGGCATGACTAAGGCCGGTTTTTTTCGCATTCGCTGCCTGATCATTCAGGATGACATCCAGTTCGACAAAGGGTTGCATAATCAGTTTCTGAGTCAGTAACAGGTCACGCTCTGTTTCCAGTTTTAATCCGACAAAGTCATCTTCACCAACATAGAGATGAGCATTCGTTTCGAAAAAGTAGGGGGCCAAGCCATGCAGGCCAAATACTGCATCGAAGCGCTCGTTCTGCCGTTGTGTAGCAGGCTCGGCTAAATTTTCCTGTCGATAGCGCACCCCGGTCTGCACATCCCAAAAATCGGAAATATTGCGGCTATACAACACTTTGGCATCATATTCGGCCTGATGGGATTCATGTTTGTCGGCTTCTAACTTGAGGAAGATTTTATTTTCATCCGTGCCGACTCTGGCCTGGTTCTTGGACTTGAATGCTCCATTTCTCTCTGAACTATGCTGCCATTTCTGGTCCAGAATAATCTGGCTATAAATCTGTGCACCATGTTCTTTACGATGATCATGTTCGCTGGCAGAACTGACTGAATTTTGTGGCGTGCTCAGCACCTGCTGTTGATGCAATAACTTTGGTGGTGGTTGATAAGATGCAGCATCTACTGTTCCAGTATGCTGTGCGTGGTTATCAGCCATGTTTTGCATGGCATGATGCCCGCTATGATGCTGATGTTCATTATGACCCGTATGCTCGCTAGAAGCTGCCGCAAAAATACTCAGACTGCTTAGGGTAAGCGCACTGCTGAGTACTGACTTTAGAAAAAGATTAGTGATGTGCATGGCTTTCTCCTTGAGCAGCTGCTGGTTTTGACGGCATTTTTTGTGAAGAAGGGTGAGATACTTGATCTTCGTCAACCTGTGCCACAATCAGCTTGTTCATCATGCCAGCACTCATGTGATAGAGCAGATGGCAGTGAATCGCCCATTCTCCCAGTTCGTCAGCCGTGAGCAGGGTAGTCACCGTTTTCCCAGGCGGCACAATCACGGTGTGTTTATTTGGCATATTTGCAGCAGACTGACCATTTTCCAGCTGCATAAACATGCCATGCAAATGCATCGGATGGGCCATCATGCTGTCATTGATAAATTTCAGCCGGATTCGCTCACCATATTTCACCTGAAGTGGCTCGGCATCACTGAATTTTTTACCATTAATGGTCCAGATATAGCGCTCCATAGTTCCACCCAGACGAATCACCAGTTCACGTTCTGCTGCGCGGGTATCAGGTTGCGGTTTCAGGGCTTTGAGATCTTGATATTGCAAGGCTTTATGTCCTGCAGGCGTAGACATATTGGCCCAGCCCTCAACCGGCTGATGAGGCTGATTGGTTCCGGACATGGCACTATGACTTACATGCATGTCGTGCTGGGCATGTTGATCATGTTCACTTGTGGCAGTCTGCATGGTCTGACTGCTGTGTGTGTCATGTGACATGTCATGTTGTTCGCCATGTCCCATATCTTCCATGGTCAATAAGGCACGAGGGCGCGGTGTTGGTAATTGAACCGGAGCCGGGGCTTTACTTGAATCAGTTGCCTGATGCAGACTGCCAATGGCAAAGCCTGAGCGGTCGATCGATTCTGCTTCAATCTGGTAATGCGCTGCAGTGGGTTCCACAATCACATCATAGGTTTCAGCAGTTCCGATACGGAATTCATCTACAGCGACCGGCTGCACAGCTTGTCCATCGGCGCTGACCACGGTCATTTTCAGCTGGGGAATACGCACATCGAAAAACGACATGGCAGAAGCATTGATGAAACGCAGGCGGACTTTTTCATTGGGCTGGAACTGGCCACTCCAGTTTTGTTGCGGCGTTTTTCCATTGACCAGAAAGGTATAACCGGTAACATCAGATAGGTCGGTTTTCAGCATACGCATCTGGTTCCACATCTTGCGGTCTGACCAGGTGGCCTTGAGACCGTCACGTTTCACCTGCTTAAATACATCGCCCACGGTTTCGCGCTGGTTCTGATAATATTCGGCCGATTTTTTTAAATTGTTCTGAATCTGCTGGCTGCCCTGTTCGTGAAAATCCGACAGCATCACCACATAATCCCGCTCGGTTTGTTCATGTGGAGGTAGTAATGTCTGTGCTTTGGGGCGAATCACCAATGCGCCATAGAGGCCGTCCTGTTCCTGACCTTTGGAATGTGCGTGATACCAATAGGTGCCGTTTTGACGAACCTTGAAGCGATAAGTAAAAGACTGTTTCGGTTTGATCCCCTGAAAACCGTTAAATCCGGGGACACCATCCATCAGCCCGGGCAGGAGGAGGCCATGCCAGTGCAGCGAGGTATCCTGATTGTTCAGGTTGTTTTGTACATGAATGACTGCATCATCACCTTCTTCAAATTCCAGCAAGGGTGCAGGGAATTTTCCGTTTACAGTGATACGCTTGACCGTCTTTCCGGTGAGATTGATCGGGCTTTCATCAATGACCAGATGATATTCTTTTACGGCTGCAAACAAGGCAGACGACGAGATGAGACCGAAGCCCAGACACAGGCTTTGACTGATTTTAAGCAACATAACTTAATCCTTAATGAATAAAAAAATTTAAAAATTCAGGATCAAGCTTTGGATGGGCGTAAGATTTCTTGCCAGTAACCGGCAAGGTGCTTGGCATGGTAAGCAGGGAGGAAGGTTTTTTCCGGATAACCGTGATCAGGCACACTTAACTCGGGCGTTGTAATGGGCAGGCTGGTGACCAGGTTCTGGCAGGCCATAGTGCCACAATCCAGACAGTCTGATGACTGCTGGGTGCTGTCACTGACACAGTCCGGCTGAATCAGTTCCTGATCTTGATGATGATCAGTCTTATGCAGCGAGTGAGAAGCAGAGGGTTTTGTCATTTCCAGACAATGAGGATTCGTTTTTTCAGACGGCATAACCAGATGCATGGTGTTTGCAGATGCGACAGACACACTGCTCCAGCCTATGGCAAAAACCACAAGCATCACCAACCAGATCTGTTTGACGAGCCGTATGAGCAAAAGTACACCCTGAAAAAATGCGCTGCATGTTTGAGCAATAAAAGCATAAACGCAGTAACTCAAATTAGCAAATTCTGGACAAGATTATTTTTTAGGTCACCTACATACTACTTTTTTCATAGGTTCAGGTTTCAGTTTCGCACTTTTCGCATTTTTTACAGTCTAGCAGCATCCCGAGTTTTTCTTTACGTCCTTGCTCGGTCATCACCCATGGGCGATTTTGCCAGGGCGGGGTATGTCGCACATGCTGGCCATGTCCGCAGGCCAGCTCTGCAACCCAATGCTGTTCCTCATCCAGGTGAAAACCGATAATGGCCTGTTGCATGGCATACCTCCCTTGAGCTCAAATTGCCTGAGCATCTATCTAAAAACCTATACAAAATAAGTCATGCAAAATCACCATAAACAAAAGAATCCACACAAGCTATACTCCTTGCCAAGTCATTTTTTGAAAAAGAGCAGAGACACATGCGCGTACTTGTTGTGATGGATCCCATTGAAAATGTAAACCTGAAGAAAGACTCGACCATGGCCATGCTGTGGGCAGCAGCACGTCGCGGGCATGAACTCGGTTATGCATTGCAGCAAGATTTATATATCGATCAGGGCAAGGCCTTTGGTCTGATCGCGCCGTTACAGGTATTTGAAGACTACGACCATTATTATGAACTTGGCGAAAAACAAAAAGAGTCGATCGCTGCTTATGACGTTGTCTTGATGCGTAAAGATCCGCCTTTTGATATGAACTTCGTCTATACCACTTATATTCTGGAGCAGGCAGAGCGCGAAGGGGCATGGATCATCAACAAACCGCAAAGCCTGCGTGACTGTAATGAAAAACTGTTCGCGACCCAGTTCCCGCATCTGCAAGTTCCGACCTTGGTGACTTCGCAGCAAAGCCTGATCTGTGAATTTCTCAAACAACAGGTCGATGTGATTGTAAAACCTCTAGATGGTATGGGCGGCACCGGGATTTTCCGCCTGTATCAGGATGGCATCAACATCGGTTCAACCATTGAAATGCTGACCAATAATGGTACCCAGCCAATTATGGCGCAGCGTTATATTCCGGAAATTGTCGAAGGCGATAAACGCATCCTGATGATTAATGGTGAGCCAGTGCCGTATTGTCTGGCCCGTATTCCACAAAATGGTGAAGTGCGTGGTAATCTGGCCGCGGGTGGCCTAGGTGAGGCACGCCCCCTGACTGAAAATGACAAAGCCATTGCAGCAAAAGTAGGGCCGTATCTCAGAGAAAAAGGTCTGGTTTTTGTAGGGCTGGATGTGATCGGAAATTATGTTACTGAAATTAATGTAACCAGTCCAACCTGTATCCGTGAAATTGACACCCAGTTTGGCACCTCGATTGCAGATGATCTGTTTGCCGTGCTGGAAGCGGGGCAGGCCAATCAGGTTTAAAAGCAAAATCAGGTGAAAAAAGAGTCTGCTTGCAGGCTCTTTTTTATTTTTTCATTGGGGATAGCGCTTAAATAAAAATGCCGTCATTACCATACCCAGCATCGAAAGGCAGACGGTGATAATGACAAGATTGGCCCAGTATTGAGTGGCAGATATCAGCGCAGCGCTCAGGGTCGGTATAAAAAACTGTGCGCAGGCTGAAATTTGTAAAACCAGACCCACACTGGCCGCTGCTGCATAGGCACGTGGTGCATAGTGCAGGGTAATCGCAAAAACAGTGGTCGGAATCATCCCGCCAATCAGTGAAAACAGCACGGCACTGACAACCTGCAATTCAAATGAGAGCCAGGAATTTGCAGCAAATACCAAGCAACTGCTGCAGAGCATTGCCACAAATCCGGTACTCAATAAGGTGTGCGGTCTATAACCCTGTTGCAGCAACATGCCTGCGCCAAAAGTACCGCCTAGGTTGGCCAGCACGACCATTGAAGCCAGCATCCCTGCGCGTTTTAAGTCTAGCCCCTGTTCGACATACAGCGTAGGCAGGAAGCCCGTGACAGTGATCCATTGACTGCTATAACAGGCAAAAATAATCGCCAGACAGATAATCGGTGGGTGGGTCAGGGTAATTTTAACAATCTGCCAGAATGAGGTGTTTTCCGTAGCTGCCTGGAAAGAATCTAGCTGTGTTACCAGGACAGGTTCAATATTTAAATATTGTTTGATCATGCCAGCAATAACCAGGCACAGGCAGCCCAAAATGGCCCAGATCGTTTGCCAGTCCAGATATTCAAGCAGGAGAGGAATCGTTAATACGGCCAGACTGACACCGATGCCCATATAGGAACTCCAGAGTCCCATCTTGAAATTCAGTGTTTCAGCGCGGCTGGTACGTTTTAAAATGGCTGGCGCACACAAGGAGATGGTTAAAAATCCGATTCCTTCCATAAAACGCAATACATATAAAGTGGCAGGCTGCGTAATCCAAAGCCCGGCAAGACTGCTTAGCCCTAAAATGATTAAGGCCATGATCAGGCAGCGCTTTAATCCCATTTTTTCCGAGAAGGCGCCAATGCATAGCGCAAACAGCATTCCGGCAGCCTACACCAATGCTAATGAAAAACCAGCCTGAGTAAAACTCAGGTTTAAATCCTGCTGCAACACAGGAATCACGGCCGAAAGTTTGCCGACATGGATCGCAGCCAGATAACCGGCCAAGATAATCCATACATCACGACATGATATTTTTGACATCTATCCGAACTGAGTCCATTTAAAGCATCTGCTTGTACATCAAGCATCATTCATATATAGATATGAATAACATGAAAGTTTTATAAATTTGATAGGATTTAAGCCTAAGCTCATTAGTCGATGATAGGATATGGATTGACTGGGAGTGAGCTGTAAAGGGTTTTAAATAAAGCCCTGTCCGTGGCAAGGTTATTGATAATATAATGAGAAAATCATTTAAAATTGCTATGATATGTCACTTAAGTCGAAGGAAAAGTGCAGACCTTATAAATAAAACGAGTCTAAACTTGGAATTTGCGTAAAAAAAACAATTAAAGCCTTGTTGAAATAAAGTAAATAAACTTTCATGGCCTGAGGTTTGTGATTACAATTGATTACTTAAATCAGATTTCCTGCTCCATTTTTTGAATTGAAGAATTAGACCGTGACCGACGCTCAGCAAAAACAGCCTAAACATGTCATGATGATGGCCGCAGGTACAGGTGGACATGTGTTTCCAGCGTTAGCTGTTGCCAAAGACTTACAACAACAAGGTATACAGGTTTCCTGGTTGGCCACCCCTGCAGGCATGGAAAACCGTCTATTAAAAAACCAGAATATTCCCATTTATCAGATTGATATTCAGGGTGTGCGTGGCAACGGTTTTCTACGTAAGGCCTTGGCGCCTTTTAAAATCATGAAAGCCACCTTAAGTGCCATGAAATTCATGAAACAGCTTCAGGTCGATGCCGTGGCAGGCTTTGGCGGCTATGTGGCAGGCCCGGGTGGTTTGGCCGCACGTATCTTAGGCATTCCGGTGCTGATCCATGAACAGAATGCAGTTGCCGGTTTTACCAATACCCAATTGTCGCGTGTGGCAAAGATGGTGTGTCAGGCTTTTCCAAATACCTTTCCGGCCCAAGAAAAAGTCGTGACTACAGGTAATCCGGTACGACAAGAAATTAGCGAAATTTTAAATCCGTCCTGGCGTTATCAGGAGCGTGACAAGGCAGGACTGCCCTTACGTATTCTGATTGTTGGCGGATCTTTGGGGGCGCAAGCCTTAAATGAACGGGTTCCGGAAGCTTTAAAGCAACTCAATGTGCCATTAAGCGTCTATCATCAGTGTGGGCAAAACCATGCTGAGGCGACACGGGCACGTTATGAAAATGCACCAGCCAGTCTGCAAGTAGAAGTACAGCCTTTTATTGAAGATATGGCCAAAGCCTATTCTAATGCCGATCTGGTGATTTGCCGTGCCGGAGCTTTGACTGTAACTGAAATTGCCACTGCCGGCGTAGCTGCGATTTTTGTGCCGCTTCCAAGTGCGGTGGATGATCACCAGACGGCCAATGCCGGTTTCCTGGCCAATATCAATGCGGCAAAGATTTGCCCGCAGGCCACGATGACCCCGGAAAGTTTAACAACATTATTAGAGCCGATGCTGAATCGCCAACTGTTAATGGAAATGGCCGTGAAAGCACGCCGACAGGCTCAACCCGATGCGACTCAACATGTGGTCCGTTTAATTCAAGAATTGTAATCCGAGTAAACTATGTCTCCAACAACCCCAGCTGAACAAGCGAAAAAGTTAATCAAAGTGCCGGAAATGCGTCGTATCAAACACATTCATTTTGTGGGGATCGGTGGTGCAGGCATGTGTGGTATTGCAGAAGTGCTGAAAAACCAGGGCTATAAAGTTTCCGGTTCAGATATCAAGGCATCCAATACCACCGCACAGCTGGAAGCGAATGGCATTAAAGTCTATATCGGACATACTGCAAATAATATTAAGGGCGCCAACGTGATCGTGGTCTCTACCGCGATTGATAAAGAAAATCCGGAAATTAAAACCGCGATTGAAAACCGTATTCCTGTGGTTCGCCGTGCGGAAATGCTGGGTGAACTGATGCGTTACCGTCATGGTATTGCCGTTGCCGGCACGCATGGCAAGACCACGACCACCAGCCTGATCACCTGTATGCTGGCTGAAGAAAACATGGATCCAACCTATGTGATCGGTGGTTTGCTGAACCGTACCGGTATGAACGCAGCCTTGGGCGCCAGCCGTTATATCGTGGCCGAAGCCGATGAGTCAGATGCTTCTTTCCTGCACCTGGAACCGATGGCTGCTGTGGTGACCAATATTGATGCTGATCATATGGATACCTATGGCGGTAGCTTCGATGTCCTGAAAGATACTTTTATCCAGTTCCTGCAAAAATTGCCATTTTACGGCTTGGCCGTAGTGTGTGGTGATGATGCCAATATCCGTGAAATCATGCCGCGGATTGCACGTCCGTTACTGACTTATGGCTTCAATGAAGACAATGACATCCGCGCAGTAGATGTTGATCAGGATGGCATGCAAACCCACTTTACCGTATTGCGTAAAGAGCGTGAGCCATTGCGTGTAACCGTGAATCAGCCAGGTTTGCATAATGTGCTGAATGCCTTGGCCGCGATTGGTATAGCGACCGATGAAGGCGTGTCTGATGCTTCAATCTGCCGTGCACTGGAAGGTTTCAGTGGTGTGGGTCGCCGTTTTGAAGTTCAGGGTGAGTTTGCGATTGAGGGTGGTGACGTGAAACTGGTGGATGACTATGGTCATCATCCAAAAGAAGTGGAAGCAACGATCAAAGCTGCGCGTCAGAGTCATCCGGACCGTCGTCTGGTAATGATGTTCCAGCCACACCGTTATAGCCGTACCCGTGATTGCTTTGATGATTTTGTGGAAGTGCTTTCTACTGTAGACCAGTTATTGTTGCTGGATGTTTATCCTGCTGGCGAAAAACCGATTGTCGGGGCGGACAGCCGTACTTTGGCCCGCAGCATTCGTCTGCGTGGTGAAGTCGAGCCGATTCTGGTTGATGCGGCGGACGGCAACCTGAATCAGATCATGAGAAAAGTATTGCAAGCAAATGACTTGTTATTAACCCAGGGCGCAGGTAATGTTGGAGCAATCTCAGTCGAACTTGCACAAAATCACTTATATATAAAATAGTCATCTTGTGTGACTGAATTGAATTGACCAGATTGAAAAAAGTTTAAGGATATAAACGTGTCAAATGCTTCAAAATTCGGAAAAGTTGCCGTGTTGCTTGGTGGTAAATCTGCAGAGCGTGAGGTTTCTCTAGACAGTGGTACGGCGGTACTTGAGGCATTAGTGCGTTCAGGGGTCAATGCGGAAGCGTTTGATCCTCAGGAGCGTAGTGTCACAGAACTGGTAAATTATGATCGTGCTTTTATTGTATTGCATGGACGTGGCGGGGAAGATGGCCAGATCCAGGGCGCACTGGAATGGTTAAACGTGCCGTATACCGGTACCGGTGTACAAGGTTCTGCGATCGGCATGGACAAGGTCAAGACCAAGCAGGTCTGGCAGGGTTCGGAATTGCCGACAGCACCGTATCGCATTGTCACCAAAGACTCTGATGCGAACGACATTGTTAATGCTTTAGGCTTGCCTTTGATTATCAAGCCGGTACATGAAGGTTCCAGTATCGGCATGAGTAAGGTTGAGAAAATTGAAGATTTTGCAGAAGCAATTACCAAGGCAACTGAACATGATGCTGTGGTGATGGCAGAAAAATGGATTACCGGTCGTGAATATACCATTGTGGTTTTAAATGGTCAGGCGCTGCCGGTGATTCGTCTTGAACCGCCTCAAGATGTTGCCTTCTATGACTATGAAGCGAAATATCAGCGTAATGATGTGCAATATGGCATTCCATGTGGTTTAAGCGAAGCTGAAGAGCAACAGTTAAAAGCCTTGAGTTTGCGCGCATTCCAAGCAGTCGGTGCCAGTGGTTGGGGCCGGATTGATGCCATGCAGGATGAACAGGGCAACTTCTGGTTGCTTGAAGTGAATACCGTGCCAGGCATGACCAGTCATTCACTGGTGCCAAAAGCGGCAGCTGCAGTCGGATACAGTTTTGATGAGCTGTGTGTGGCGATTCTGGAACAGACCTTGACTGGTTCGGCACACTAAATATGGCTCAACTTCCTGTTTCCATGCGCCGTAAACGTGCTGCGATTACCTCAATTCACGACAAGCCGCCGACACGCAAAGAAAAGCTGACCAATTTTGGTGGCTGGTTATTGTTGTGTATTGCGGTATTGGTGCTGGCCTTTGGAATATTGGGCTTATATAAAGTCATGACCAATAGTGACGTGGCAGAGCTGGGCGTGATAGGTACGCGCTCGGCTGCTGAACAGCGTCAGGTCATGCAATATGTGTCACCGATTGTGACCAAAAACTATTTTACTTCAGATCTGGAAGCGATCCGCGATCGTACTCTGGAATTATCCTGGGTGGATCGGGTCGTGGTGTCCCGAGCCTGGCCAAATGGCATTCGGGTGCGGGTGATGCCGCATCATGCAATTGCACGTTGGGGAACAGGGCGTTTATTGAGTGACAGTGGTGTTATTTTCACTGAAGTCACACCCAAGAATTATCAGGCATTACCGTTGCTACATGGGCCAGCGAGCCATGCAGAAACCATGATGCGTCGTTATAATGAAATTAATCAGTTATTTTTGCCACAAGGCATTCGTCTAAAAGAATTATATCTCACCGAGCGAATGACCTGGTTTATGCAGTTTGATTCGGGTTTAAGAATAATTGTGGATAAAGACCAGACTATGAGCAAATTACAACGCCTGAGTCATCTGTCTCAGAGCGATTTAAAGCCGGTCTGGTCTAAAATTTCGGCCATCGACCTGCGTTATCGCAATGGATTGTCGATACAGTGGAAAAATTCAATTCCGCCTAAAATTGTAAATGGACATTTTATTGTAACCATTGATGACACGGGCGTTGAGAATAAGGTAACAGTAAAGCCATAATGACCGGCTTTAAAAAATAGAGGCATTTAAAGCCATAAATCTAACAAACACGTAATGGTAGTAGTGAATAATGAGTGAAGCTGTTCCCTCGGTTGTGGCGATTGACATTGGGACACACAAAGTTTCAGTTTTGATTGGCAAGGTACACGCGCCAGACAATATCCAAGTGATTGGTATGGCCACCGCTCGTAACCGAGGCATGAGTAAAGGGAAAATTGTCAGTCTCGATAAAGTTATTACTGCAATTAAAAATGCCGTTCAAGAAGCAGAAGATATGGCGGAATGTCGTGTACATTCTGCCTGGGTCTCTATTCCAAGTGCCGAATTAAAAAGCTTTTATGCTTCAGGTCGCACCTCGATCGACAATAGCGAGCATGCGATTACCACCAGTGAAGTGGTGCGTGCACTGGAATTGGCTAAAGCTAGTCATTTGACTTCAGATCATTATCTGGTCAGTGCTGTGCCTCTGGGTTTTGAGCTGGACGACTCACCGGAATGGGTGTTAAACCCGATTCGGATGTCGGCACATAGCATGACCGGACACTATCATTTGATGATGCTGCCGATCAGTACCATGCAGAATATTGATCGCGCCCTGAAAGGTGCCAATATTGGTGTAGAAAAAATGGTGGTGTCGAGCTTGGCTACTGCTGAAGCCAGCCTGCTGAAAGACGAAAAAGAATATGGCGTATGCTTAGTAGATATCGGTGCCGGCACGACCAATGTTGCAGTGTATGTGGATGGTCGTTTGGCCTTAACCCATACCTTCCAACGTGGCGGTGAACATGTGACCCGTGATATTGCAGCAGTATTGCAAACCACAACTGAAGAAGCTGAACGTCTGAAATTATTGTATGGCTGTGTCGACCTGAAAGTGGTCAAGCCTGACCATATGATTCAGTTCCAGGGGATTGATGGGCCACAAACCATCAGCCGGATTGAATTGACTGAAATCATCATGGCGCGTTATGAAGAAATTCTGGGTCTGGTGCGTGATGAATTGGTGAAAAACGGTGCTCTTCAGGGCTTGTATCATGGTGTGGTATTGACCGGCGATGCTAGTCATATCGAAGGAATGGTGAGCTTTGTTCGCCGTACCATGGGGGTCTCGGCGCATTTAGGTAATCCGCCGACTCAGGTGTATGCAGATGAACAACATCAGGCTGCTTTACGTCGCTCACAATATAGCACTGTGGCGGGCTTGCTGATGTTTAGTCAGAGTGATACCCAGGACACGATTGTGGAACAGGATGATGTAGAACGGTTGTCATTGGCCAAGCGGGTCAAAAGAGCCTTGTTTGGCTTTAATGACACCTTGAAATCAATCTTTTAAGTCGATTTTTATTGTGAATATTGTTGGGAAGATGTAGTTAATCGGGCTTGTACTTGACAAGTGAACGCATGAGCAGCATTCTTAAAAACAATTTTATTAAGATTAAGGCAGTATACGGGCTTAGTGACTGCCAATTATGAATTAGGAATTTTATAGGTCATGGCCTCATTTGAATTTTTCGAAGACGATCATAGCGATAGCAATGGTCAAGCCCGTTTCACTGTGTTTGGTGTAGGTGGTGCGGGTGGTAATGCTGTACAACATATGTTGCAGTCCGATATCCAGGGCGTAAAGTTTGTTTGTGCCAATACGGACAAGCAGGCATTGGATCGCATGGAAGCCGAATTTAAAATTCAGCTGGGCGAGCAAAGTACCCGTGGTCTGGGTGCAGGTGCAAATCCGCAAGTCGGCCAGACCGCAGCAGAAGAAAGCCGTGAACTGATCCGCCAGCAGCTTGAAGGGACCGATATGGTCTTTGTTACTGCGGGTATGGGCGGTGGTACCGGTACCGGTGCAGCGCCAGTCGTGGCTGAAATTGCGAAAGAAATGGGTATCTTGACCGTTGGTGTCGTGACCACGCCATTTAACTTTGAAGGCAAACGCCGTCTACAGTCTGCTGAAAAAGGCATCGAAGCTCTTGAGCAGCATGTAGACTCATTAATCATCATTCCAAACCAGCGTCTATTGAAAGTCTTCCGTGATATTTCAATGAAAGATGCATATAAAAAAGCGGATGATGTTCTACTGAATGCAGTACGCAGTATTTTTGATTTGGTAGTCCGTCCTGGCCATATCAACCTTGACTTTGCTGACTTAAAAACAGCCATGAGCACTCGTGGTTATGCCATGATGGGTGTCGGTCTGGGTCGTGGTGAGAACCGTGCACGTCAGGCTGCTGAGCAGGCAATCCGTAGTCCATTACTCGACAACGTGACTATCATGAATGCCAAAGGCATTCTGATCAACGTGACTGGTGGCGATGACGTGACTTTCGGTGAAATTGAAGAAATTACTGATGTCGTGAACCAGATTGTCGATTTAGATGAGGGTCAGGTGTTCTACGGTACCGTTTTTGATCCGGATGCGCGTGATGAAATCAGCGTGACTGTGATTGCAACAGGTTTAACCCGTCATGCAGCGGATTCAGTTGAACCGACCAAACGTACTAATGTACAGGCAACTCGTCCAGCAGCAGCTGCACAGGCTGTGGTGGAAGATGATGATGTACCGGCAATTCAGCGTCAGCAGCATGAAACAGGTGCAGCAGCGAATCCAGCGGCGGCTTCAGTTTCTAGCCCGCGCCCAACGCCAATGAGCATTCAGGATTATCTTAAGAATCAACAGCGTAAATAACATGTAACATCATGTGTTTAGCTAGATTAGACAGGAAAGGTGGCTTTTAAGCCACCTTTTTGTTTTTTATCAATAGCCAAATATGCTAACGTATAGCGGTTTTATAGATGAACAGATGATAAAAGCATGTTGAAACAACGTACCCTGAAACGTGTCGTGAAAGCGAGCGGAATCGGTCTTCACAGTGGGCAAAAAGTCATGATTAACTTTGTGCCGCACCATGCCGATGGGGGAATTGTGTTTCGTCGTATTGACCTGAATCCGCCAGTCGACATTCCTGCCGATGCCATGCTGATTCAAGAAGCCTTCATGTGCTCGAACCTGGTTCAGGAAAATGCCAAAGTAGGCACCATTGAACATGTCATGAGTGCGATTGCTGGTCTAGGCATTGATAACCTGATTATTGAAGTGTCGGCCTCTGAAGTCCCGATTATGGATGGCAGTGCAGGTCCGTTTATTTACCTGCTCATGCAGGGCGGTTTGCAAGAGCTGGATGCCGCTAAAAAATTCGTCAAGATTATTAAACCGGTTGAAGCACTCATTGATGACAAACGTGCCATTTTTAGCCCACATGAGGGCTTTCAGCTGAATTTCACCATCGATTTTGATCATCCTGCCTTTAAAAAAGAACATCAGTCCGCCAGTATCGATTTTTCTACTGAAACCTTCGTTTATGAAGTCAGTGAAGCGCGTACCTTTGGGTTTATGAAAGATCTGGATTATCTCAAAGCCAATAATCTGGCGCTGGGTGCCAGCCTGGAAAATGCCATTGGTGTAGATGAAAACGGGGTCGTTAATGAAGAAGGTTTACGTTTCTCGGACGAATTTGTACGTCATAAAATTCTGGATGCCGTGGGTGATTTATACCTGCTCGGGCATCAGATTATTGCCAAATTTGATGGTTATAAATCTGGACATGCCTTGAATAATCAACTTTTACGCAATGTGAAAAGTGATCCAAGCTGCTATGAAATTGTAACATTTGATGACGAAGCCAATTGTCCAATCATGTATGTGAATGTGACATAAGTCATTGTGTTTGTGTCTTTATGTTTTTGTTATTGCTTTAATACTGTGATACACATCACATAATGTTTGCTTTTTAATTTATTACATTTGATTGCTATGTTACTTTTTATTGCTTGCCAAACGTAGTAAAGCTTGGCTAAGCTTAGGGTCGCTTATAAAGTCAGCAGCACTACGAAGTAATTCCTGTGTTTCTGCATTTAAGGCTCTTTCAGGTGTTGCTGAAACAGGTGATGTTTGCGAAGGATTCCGCAAGCAAACTTGAAGTTTAGTGAGATCTGTTAATTCATTTATTTGAGAGAGTTGTGAAATGTATTGCTTTTGAAGATAGGCCAATTGACTGATCATGGCCTGGTTTTCACCGGTAATCGTTAACACACCATTTTGATAGCAGACAACTTGCCAGCGTTCCGGTTGGGGCAATAGCGGTTGTACGAGTTTCGTAAGTTTCTGCCAGGCAGCGACTTGTGATGAGAGAAACGAAAAGTTTCCTGTTTTTATCTGTTTTCTTGTTTGTTGAAAAACGTTGACAGGTTCCGACATACATGATTCCTACATATTTATGTCTTAATCTTATGCGCTTCTTTTAGTGGATATCAAGGATAGAGATCTTCAAGGAACTCGATTAAAGCAGTTTAGAGAGGTTTTTTATGCATATGCGACGTATTTTGTTGGCATTTTCTTTATCAGTTTCAGCGGCTTCGGTTGCGTTCGCAGATTTAGTCAATCTAAATCAAGAAAATGGTTCAACAGATCGTATCGAGCAATTGACGCGTACTCTGGCACAGGGTGCATATACTCATCCAGATGATATCGATATTCCAGCACAGACTAAATTGAATGTTCAACTTCGTGAGAAACCAGTTGAACTGAACAATCGAACGCTTGCTCAGAAGTATGCCAATACTTCATCCAATAAAGCGGCAGCAAACAGTGCTTATTCTTGGCTAATTTCTCATCCTTTACCTAATTCTCGCGTAAGTTCAAATTACGGTGGCCGTACCATGAGTGGCCGTGCTGAAAATCATTCAGGCCTTGATCTTGCAGCGCCAAGTGGTACACCAATCTATGCAACAGGTCCAGGAATTGTGACCAAATCAGGTTGGGGCACAGGTTATGGTCAATACGTTGAAATCAATCATGGCAATGGCTATTTAACGCGCTATGCCCATGCTTCACGTCTTATTGCACGTGTGGGAGAACAGGTGCGAGCGGGTGATCATATTGCTAATGTCGGCTGTACTGGTCGCTGTACCGGTCCACACTTGCATTATGAAGTAGTAAAAGACGGTCAACGTAAAAACCCATCTACTTATTTGGCCATGTTACCTTAAGTATAGACCTGAATAACAAGATGCATCTCTATACATAAAAAATCTCCGATAAGCATTTTAAAGCGTTTAAGCTGAAGGCTCTTCAAGTCAACTTGAAGGGCTTTTTGTTTTATCACTTTTAAGTCTCATATTATCACCAACTATTATAATGATTGTATAATAAATCGCCTTTATTGACTATTTTTTGTTATGTAGTGTAATTATACGTCACCCATCATTTAGTTCCTAAATAGTACTGCTAAATCGCATTCAGCTAAGGCCATACCTGCAGAGGTCTTAAATATGGTACATATAAGACATTAGATTAGGCTTTTAGGAACTGTAGATTATGGCGTTTTATGGCGATACAGACGCGCAAGAAACCCAAGAATGGCAAGATGCATTTGACTCTGTTTTGCAGCACATGGGCACTGAGCGTGCAGCATTTTTATTAGAAAAACTTTATCAACGCGCAATTGCAAAGCATGTTCCTATTCAGCGTTTAAATACTCCCTACTTAAATACGATTTCTGTTGAAGAGCAACCTGCCATGCCGGGTGACCAGGACATGGAGCGCCGTATTCGCGCGCTGATCCGCTGGAATGCCTTGGCAATGGTATTACGCGCGAATAAAACCGGGGATGATCTCGGTGGTCACCTGGCGAGTTTTGCTTCTTCCGCAACCCTTTATGATGTGGGCTTTAACCACTTCTTCCGCGCCAACAGCGATAACTTCGGCGGCGACATGATCTATTACCAAGGTCACTGTGCACCGGGTATTTACGCGCGTTCATTTTTAGAAGGCCGTTTGACTGAAGAGCATCTGAATAATTTCCGTCGTGAAGTGGGTGGTAAAGGTTTGCCATCTTATCCGCATCCTTATTTGATGCCGGACTACTGGCAGTTCCCGACCGTATCGATGGGTCTGGGTCCAATCATGTCAATTTATCAGGCACATATCCAAAAGTACCTGATGAACCGTGGCCTGATTAAAGAAGAAGATCGTAAGGTTTGGGCTTATCTGGGTGATGGTGAGATGGACGAGCCGGAAAGCTTGGGTGCAATTTCTCTGGCAGGTCGCGAAAAGCTCGACAACCTGATTTGGGTAGTGAACTGTAACTTGCAACGTCTGGATGGTCCGGTACGTGGTAATGGCAAGATCATTCAGGAACTTGAGTCATTATTCCGCGGCGCAGGCTGGCGTGTGATTAAAGTTGTGTGGGGCCGTCATTGGGATCCACTACTGGATAAAGATAAATCCGGTGCACTGAAAGCAGTGATGGAAGAAGCAGTCGATGGCGATTTCCAGCGTTATCAGGTAAAAGGTGGTGCTTACGCACGTGAAAAGTTCTTCGGTAAATACCCAGAAGCTAAAGAGCTGGTGAAAGATTTAAGCGACGAAGATATTGATAATCTGAACCGCGGTGGTCACGACCCGTACAAAGTTTTTGCTGCTTATGCTGAAGCATGTACGGCTAAAGGTCAGCCGACCGTGATTCTGGCGAAAACCGTGAAAGGTTATGGTTTGTCGGAAGAAATCGAAGCAGTCAACAAAACGCATCAAATCAAGAAGATGCAAATCAATTCCTTGAAATATGTGCGTGATCGTTTCAACCTTCCTTTCACCGACGAACAGCTTGAAGAAGTACCGTTCTACCGTCCAAGCGAAAATTCACCTGAATTGAAATATATGAAGGCACGTCGTGAAGCGCTAGGTGGTTACCTGCCTGCACGTCGTAAGGAAAGCGAACAGCTGGCGATTCCTGGACTTTCAGTATTTGATTCGGTCTTGGCCGGTTCAAATGGTAAAGAACAATCGACCACGATGGTGATGGTGCGTTTAATCTCTGCACTTCTTAAAGAGAAAGCGATTAAAGACCGTGTTGTGCCAATCGTGCCTGATGAAGCCCGTACTTTCGGTCTGGAAGGGATGTTCCGTCAGCTCGGTATTTATGCCGCGCATGGCCAGAAATATACCCCGGAAGACCAAGAACAGCTGATGCATTACCGTGAAGCCAAAGACGGTCACATGTTGCAGGAAGGGATTAACGAAGCCGGTGCGATGAGTGCATGGGCAGCATTGGCGACCAGTTATTCAACCAATAACCTGCCAATGATTCCGATGTATATGTACTACTCGATGTTTGGTTTCCAGCGTATCGGTGATATTGCCTGGGCAGCAGGCGATGCACAGGCACAAGGCTTCTTGCTGGGTGCAACTGCAGGTCGTACTACACTGAACGGTGAAGGCTTGCAGCATCAGGATGGTCATTCACACATCTTGGCCAATACCATTCCAAACTGTGTCTCTTATGACCCATGTTTCGGTTATGAATTGGCGGTGATCGTGCATGACGGTTTACAACGTATGTATGTGAACCAGGAACGTGTGTTCTATTACCTGACCGTAATGAACGAAAACTACGAGCATCCGGAAATACCAAAAGGTGTTGAAGAAGGCATCAAGCGTGGTATGTACTTACTGGAAGAAGATGAAAAAGCCACTGTTCAGTTACTGGGCTCAGGTGTGATCCTGCGTGAAGTGATCAAGGCAGCGAAGATTCTTCGTGAGGAATATCAAATTCATTCAAATGTCTACAGTGTGACCAGCTTCAATGAACTGGCACGTGACGGTATGGCATGTGAAGAATACAACCGCTTGCATCCGCTGGCTGAAGACGTAAAAGAAGCATGGGTATCGAAACAGCTTCGCGGTACTGAAGGTATCGTCGTGTCTGCAACCGATCATATGCGTGCTTATAGCGAACAGATTCGTGCTTATCTTCCAGATGGCCGTCCATTCGTAGCATTGGGTACTGACGGTTATGGCCGTTCAGATACACGTGCCAACTTGCGTAGTTACTTCGGTGTTGATGCTGCCCATATTGTGGTGGCAACTTTGAAAAAACTGGCAGATGAAGGTGAAGTTGATGCGCGCCTGGTAAAAGATGCGATCTCGACTTTCGAGCTTGATACAGATCGTCCAGTGGCTTGGGCACCGCAAGAAACCCCATCTGTACATGCTGTTGCTGACTACAAAGAGGAGAACTAAGCATGCAAATTACGACTCCTGATATTGGTGTAGATAAGGCAACAGTGGCCGAAATTCTGGTCAAAGTCGGTGATACGATCGCGATCGATGACAGCATTGTGTTACTTGAATCTGATAAAGCCTCTGTTGAAGTACCTAGCACTTCAGCAGGCGTGATAAAAAGCATTCTGGTGAGCCAGGGTGATGAAGTCGCTGAAGGCGCGGTACTGATTGAGCTACAAGCTGAAGACGGTAGCGCTGATGTGGTCGAGCCACAGCAAGCAGATGCCTCACAAAAAACTTCAGAAAATACTCCGACTTCATTGCCGGATCAGGAAATCATGCAGGAACTGGCTTCGCATCAGCCTAAAGCTTCTGCTGCTCCTGAGGCACAAGCGAACTCACAGGTGGTTGATGTTCAAATCCCCGATATTGGTGTAGAAAAAGCCACTGTCGGTGAAATTCTGGTTTCTGTCGGTGATGAAATCGAAGTGGATCAAAGCATCGTGGTGGTGGAATCAGACAAGGCGACTGTTGAAGTGCCAAGTACGGTTTCAGGCACGGTAGAGTCCATCGAGATTAAAGAAGGCGATACCATTAAAGAAGGTGTGGTCATTCTGAAAGTGAAAACGGCTGTTTCGACAGCATCAGCACCGACAGAAGCACCTCAAGCACCAGTTGCTCAAGCGGCGGCCCAAGAGAAAGCAGTCGAAGCACCAGAAACGCCAGCAACACCTGCGGGTGATGTTGAAGTGATGGTGCCTGATTTGGGTGTAGACAAGGCGGCTGTAGCTGAAATTCTGGTTCAGGTCGGTGATACGGTTGAAAAAGACCAAAGCATCATCGTGGTGGAATCAGACAAGGCGACTGTTGAAGTGCCAAGCACTACAGCCGGCGTGATTAAAGCCATTCATGTGGAACTGGGTCAAAATGTCTCTCAAGGCATTGCACTGGTAACAATTGAAGCTGAAGCGCAAGCAGCTGCTGTACCTGTTGCAGCCAAAGCAGAAGAACCTAAAGCGCCTGCTGCAAAAGCAGCATCGGCACCTGCTGCATCTTCTACTCAAACAGTCGCGACGTCGGATAATGCCGATAAGCTGACCAAAGAGCAGAGTGTGGCTAACTCGAAAGTCTATGCCGGTCCTGCTGTGCGTAAACTGGCACGTGAACTGGGCGTCGTGTTGGCAGATGTCAAAGCATCTGGCCCACATGCGCGCGTCATGAAAGAAGACCTGAAAGCCTATGTCAAAACGCGTCTTACTACGCCACAGGCGGCTCCTGTAGCCGCTGCTGCTCAAGTCGCAGGTCTGCCAAAACTGCCAGACTTTAGCGCTTTTGGTGGTGTGGAAGAGAAAGCCTTGACGCGTTTGCAACAAGTATCTATTCCACAATTGTCGCTGAATAATTTCATTCCGCAAGTGACCCAGTTTGATGCAGCAGATATTACTGAACTCGAAGCATGGCGTAATGAACTGAAAGGCAACTTCAAGAAAGAAGGCCTGAGCCTGACCATTATGGCATTCATCATCAAAGCAGTTGCGCACTTGTTAAAAGAAGAGCGTGAATTTGCTGGTCACTTGGCCGATGATGGTAAGTCAGTCTTGCTACGTAACGAGATCCATATGGGTATCGCGGTCGCAACGCCAGATGGTTTGACCGTGCCTGTGCTGCGTCACCCAGATCAGAAGTCAATTAAACAGATTGCCACTGAGCTAGGAATCTTGGGTCAAAAAGCGCGTGACAAGAAGTTGTCGCCGAAAGATCTGCAAGGTGCGAACTTCACTATCACTAGCCTAGGTTCAATTGGTGGTACAGCATTTACGCCATTAGTGAACTGGCCGCAAGTGGCAATTCTGGGTATTTCACCTGCAACCATGCAGCCGATTTGGAATGGTGAAGGCTTTGATCCACGCTTGATGCTGCCGCTTTCATTGTCCTACGATCATCGTGTGATCAATGGTGCAGATGCTGCTCGTTTCACCAACAAGCTGACCAAGCTGCTTAAAGATATTCGTACGCTGTTAATCTAAATTAAATTCGATTCACTTTCTTTTCTCTTGCGCTTCATTGAAAAATATTTCAATTGAAGCTCAGGAAGAAATACAAAGAAGGTATAAATAAAAACCCTGCTTCGGCAGGGTTTTTTCTTGCTGCATTGAAAAATAATCTATTTGATTCTATACTTGGCGCACTTCATTGGGGAGTAGCCGCCTTTTGCGCAAAGCAGAAGGGTGATGGTCAACATATTTGCTCAACCGGGCATGGTCATCATAGCAAAGAACCAAGTCAGCTTTTCCAAGCTTTCTTTTGTTGGCAAGACCTTTGATTTACCACTCTGCAGATTTTGGCTAGCAGGAGCGGTGAGTCATTGGTATTGGATGCTAGCCAGAGAAAGACCTCATGTATGAATTCTTACTGTCGACTGCAATCGTAGCACTGGCTGAAATGGGTGATAAAACCCAACTGCTGGCATTGCTGCTTGCCGCACGCTTTCGCAAACCTGTTCCTATTTTAGTTGCTATTTTATTGGCGACATTGATTAACCACGGCCTTTCTGCAGTATTGGGACAATGGGTAACCACAGTGATTGGGCCGGAAGTACTGCTGTGGATCGTTTCGATTGGCTTTATCGCGATGGCAGTCTGGATGCTGATTCCGGATGAACTGGGTGATGAAAATGCCAGTATCAATAAATGGCAAAAATTCGGGGTATTTGGTGCAACCTTCATTTTGTTTTTTCTGGCAGAAATTGGTGACAAAACCCAGATTGCCACAGTGGCACTGGCGGCACGTTTCGACAGCGTCTTCTGGGTGATGTTGGGTACTACGCTAGGCATGATGCTGGCCAATGCGCCTGCGGTATTTTTGGGTGATAAACTGGCGAACAAACTACCGATCAGCCTGATCCATAAAATTGGCGCGGCCATTTTCCTGGTCATAGGTGTCGCGACCCTGGTTCAATATTATTTCTTTTAAATTATAAAATAACAAATTGCATGAATCCTGAGCTAAAAACTCAGGATTTTTTATGCTTAAATCCTCTGAAAAGCTTGATAAAGCTCGTGATATGGTCGGTTTTATGGATTGTAAATTCTATTAAATCCTTATATGTTGTATGGGTATAAAACAGCAGTTTTAACTATAAATTGGGGAATTTACATGGTTTTTGAGCGCACCACATCGCAAGTCCTGTTTGATAATGGGACACATAAATGCATTAGTTTTACCAGTCTGGTCAAAGGTGAAGGCGTTCAGGCAAACCAGTTTTTGATTATTGATCATGAGCGCGCAGCGGTACTCGATCCGGGTGGTGATTTAACCTATGTGCCGCTGACCATGGAACTGAATAAATACACCCGCTTGACCCATCTGGACTATGTCATGGCTTCACATCAAGACCCGGACATTATCACTTCCATGCCGCGCTGGCTGGTATATACCGATGCCAAAGTGGTGGCATCCAAGCTGTGGGCGCGCTTCTTGCCGCACTTAAACTCGGCCTTTATGAGTGACCGGATGAAAGGTAACTGGTTAGATCGATTGGTGGAGCTTCCGGATCATGGTCAAATCATCCCGTTGGGTCAATCACACATTGTGGCGGTGCCGGCGCATTTTCTGCATTCGGTGGGGAATTTCCAGTTTTATGATCCGATTGCCAAAATCCTGTTTTCAGGTGATATGGGTGCGTCTATGGTTGAAGATGCCGCCAAGCCACTAGAAAACTTTGCCGCGCATATCCCAAAAATGAAAAGCTTCCATCAACGCTATATGTGCAATAACAAGGTGATTCGTCTTTGGGTGAAAATGGTACGCAGCATGGAAATCGAGATGATTGTGCCGCAACATGGTACACCATTTATCGGTAAAGAGCAGATTAATCAGTTTCTGGACTGGATTGAAACGCTGCAATGCGGAACTGACCTGATGGATGAAACGGTTTTTACTTGTCCTGAATAGTTCACACAAAAAATAATTTTTTTCTTGTGTGGAAAAACAACATTTTTTATATTTCTTCTCCAAAAAACTTTTTTTTGATAATGAGAACTTATAAGAAATGTTGTCTCAAGTTCCAAAACCGGATGCGTGTTTAAGCTGCGGGGCGTGCTGCGCCTATTTCAGGGTTTCGTTCTATTGGGCTGAAGGTATTCATATGCCTGAGCACTATACCGAACCTGTGACAGCAGTCTATTCATGTATGGCTGGAACCAATCAAAAAAATCCACGCTGTATCGCACTTGATGGCACCATCGGCCAGCAGGTGAGCTGCGGCATGTATGAGCAGCGCAGTTCATCCTGCAAAGAAGTGCAGATTGCCGATGAGCAATGCAATAAGGCACGTATTGCACACAATATGTTGCCCTTTGTCCAGATTGAAACTGATGAAGCCGACAATGATGACAGTTTTGAATATGTCAGCTAAATCCATCCAAAGCAGAGCTTAGGCTCTGCTTTTCACTTGATTAAAATGATCGGGGTATATTTTAAAATAGGGAACTTCATGATCGGAGGTATTATTGATGCTGTTTTAGCACTTCCATAGATTTGCGTGTACGAAGCTTGAATAAAAAATAATTTTGCAATTGCAATGAAATTTAAGCCGATATTTGTTTATAATAGTGCACGGAAATTACCAGTGAGACTGTTATGTTGACCATCGTTCAAGACGCGTTAACCTTCGATGATGTCCTATTACTCCCTGCCTATTCTACTGTTCTTCCAAAAGATGTCTCCCTAAAGACACGTTTAACTCGTGGCATTAACCTGAATATTCCTCTTGTGTCTGCAGCAATGGATACGGTGACTGAGTCCCGTATGGCAATTGCAATGGCGCAAAATGGTGGTATCGGTATTTTGCACAAGAACATGGATATCGCGGTTCAGGCTGCAGAAGTGCGCCGTGTGAAAAAATTCGAAGCGGGTATGGTCAAAGACCCGATTACAGTCACTCCTGAAACCACAGTACGTGAACTGATTGCGTTGACTCAAGCCAACAATATCAGTGGTGTACCCGTTGTGAAAGATGGCAAAGTGGTGGGTATCGTGACAGGTCGTGATACACGCTTTGAAACCAATCTTGAGCAGCCAGTCAGCAATATCATGACTGGTCAGGATCGTCTGGTGACAGTTCGTGAAGGCGAATCGAAAGAAAATATCCAAGCTTTATTGCAACAGCACCGTATTGAAAAAGTATTGGTGGTCAACGATCAGCAAGAGCTGAAAGGCTTAATTACGGTAACCGATTTCCGTAAAGCTGAATTGTATCCAAACAGCTGTAAAGATGATCTAGGTCGTCTGCGTGTTGGTGCTGCGGTTGGTACTGGTGCAGAAACGCCAAGCCGCGTAGAAGCCTTGGTTGATGCAGGTGTGGACGTGATTGTAGTTGATACTGCACATGGCCATTCTGCGGGTGTAATCGAACGCGTACGTTGGGTGAAAGCTAACTATCCACAAGTTCAGGTGATTGGCGGTAATATCGCGACAGGTGATGCTGCGCTGGCGTTACTTGATGCAGGTGCGGATGCCGTTAAAGTTGGTATTGGTCCTGGTTCAATCTGTACCACGCGTATTGTGGCGGGTATTGGTATGCCACAGATCTCTGCGATTGATTCTGTTGCCAATGCGCTGAAAGATCAGATTCCTTTGATCGCAGATGGCGGTATTCGTTTCTCTGGCGATATGGCCAAAGCGATTGGTGCGGGCGCAAGCACGATTATGGTTGGTTCATTGATGGCCGGTACTGAAGAAGCACCAGGCGAAGTTGAATTCTTCCAGGGCCGTTACTACAAGGCTTATCGCGGTATGGGTTCATTGGGTGCGATGGCGGGTGCGACAGGTTCTGCTGACCGTTACTTCCAGGACTCCAAGGCCGGTGCCGAGAAGCTGGTTCCTGAAGGTATTGAAGGTCGTGTACCGTACAAAGGCCCAATGGGTAATATCGTACATCAGATGATGGGCGGCCTACGTTCTTCAATGGGTTATACCGGTTCTGCGACGATTGAAGACCTGCGTCAGAATGCCAAGTTTGTGAAAATCACTTCTGCCGGTATGTCTGAGTCGCATGTACATGATGTGACCATTACCAAAGAAGCACCAAACTATCGCGTAGGTTAATTTCCTGTGATTTAAAATTTTAAAAAGCCGTCATGCAAATGACGGCTTTTTTATTTTGGTGTAAAGTGTGACTCAAGGAAAAAAATGGGTGATATCAATCATCCGCTAAGAAGTGAGATAAAGATGAGTTATTTTGGTACGGATGGTATTCGTGGAAAGTTTGGCGAATTGCCGATTACCCCTGAGTTTGCCCTGAAACTGGGATTTGCAGCCGGAAAAGTTTTAAAACGCCATAGTAAAAAATCCAAACCATTGGTGGTTCTGGGTAAAGATACCCGTTTGTCTGGCTATATCCTGGAAGCAGCCTTGCAGGCAGGTTTAAATGCCGCTGGCGTTTATGTTCATCTTTTAGGTCCACTACCGACTCCAGCCATTGCTCATCTGACCCGTGCTTTGCATGCCAGCTTGGGTATTGTCATTTCCGCTTCGCATAACCCGTATTTTGACAACGGCATTAAGTTCTTCTCTGCGGAAGGCAAAAAACTGCCAGATGCCTTGCAAGACGAAATTAATCAGGAACTTGAAAAAGATTTTTTGATTGAAGATACAGCAAATCTGGGTAAGAGTATCCGGGTTAAAGATGCTAACGGTCGCTATATTGAATTCTGTAAATCGACTTTCCCGTATCATCTGGATCTGAATGAACTTACCATTGTAGTGGATTGTGCCAATGGTGCAGCCTATAACGTGGGGCCTGCAGTGTTCCGTGAACTGGGCGCACGTGTGATTGCAATTCACAATGAGCCGAGCGGTTTGAATATTAATGAGGGCTGTGGTTCAACCCATCCGGAAAGCTTGCAACAGGCTGTGGTTCAACATCAAGCGGATTTGGGTATTGCCTTTGATGGGGATGCTGACCGTGTGGTTCTCGTAGATAAAGCCGGCAATTTGATTGATGGCGACCATATTCTTTATATTCTTGCGACTCAAAGCTCGAAAAAACCGGCAGGTATCGTCGGTACCTTAATGAGCAATATGGCGCTGGAACTGGCACTGGAAAAAGCACAAGTGCCGTTATTACGTGCCAAAGTCGGCGACCGTTATGTATTGCAGGGCCTGGAAGAAAATGGTTGGACCATTGGTGGTGAGCCTTCAGGTCATATTCTGACTTTGGACAAGAGCACCACAGGCGATGCGATTATTGCCGCCTTGCAGGTATTAACGGTGATGGTTGAACAGAAAAAAGCCCTGCATGAACTTGTGGCTGACTTTAAACTGTTGCCAAATGTCCTGGTCAATGTACGTTTAAATGCCATGTTTGATCCTTATTCAGTGCCTGCACTGGCAGCTGAATTTGAAAAAGCCGAACAGCAGCTTAAAGGCCGTGGCCGTTTATTGATTCGTAAATCCGGCACAGAACCTGTCATTCGTGTGATGGTCGAAGGCGATGATCTGGCTGAAGTCACCACACTTGCAAACAGCCTGGCAGATGCTGTGCGTGCCAATGCAGCTTAACGGGAACATAGATAATGAGTGATCTGATCAAGGATCTAAGTGAACTACGCCTGAATTATGAAAAAGGCGAGTTACAGGAACAGCAAGTCAATCCGAATCCGCATATGCAGTTCTTGCAATGGTTTAACCATGCACTGGAAGCAAAATTGCACGAGCCCTATGCCATGTCGTTGGCAACAGCCAATGCACAAGGCCGTCCGCATGTGCGTACGGTATTGCTGCGTGGAGCGACTGACGCAGGGTATGATTTTTATACCAACTATGATAGTCAAAAAGGTTTAGATCTGGCTAAAAATCCTTATGCCGAACTGTTGTTCTACTGGCAGGATCAGGAACGTCAGATTCGTATTTCGGGTCGTGTAAAGAAAATATCGGAAGAAGAATCGACCGACTATTATCATAAACGTCCACGCGAAAGCCAGATTGCCGCGCATATCAGTACCCCGCAAAGTGGCATCGTGGCTAGTCGTGAGGAATTGCAGCAACGTTTTTGGGATTTGCATACCCAGGTTGCCAATCAGCAACAGCTGGACAAGCCGGTATTCTGGGGCGGTTATCGTCTCGAACCTGATTATTATGAATTCTGGCAGGGTCGTCCGAACCGTTTACATGACCGTCTGAGTTATCGTAAAAGCGATGATGGCTGGACTTTAGAGCGCTTAATGCCATAACCATGCAAAAACTGGAAATCAAACAACGGCCATTGCTAACCCGTTCTGAAAACTTAGCGGGTGTTCCTGCATTTGTAGCCGAGATTCTTGCCCGTCGCGGGGTGGAGTCCGAGCAGGAGCTTGAGCTCAAGCTGAAGCATTTGCTGGCACCCACCATGAAAGGATTGCCCGAAGCAATTCAATTGATGGATCAGGCAATTGATCGTGGCCAGAAAATCGTGATTGTTGGCGATTATGATGCCGATGGCGCGACCAGTACCGCACTCATGGTGCTGGCATTGCGCGATATGGGTGCCAATGTCGAATATCTGGTACCGGACCGTTTTAAATATGGTTATGGATTGACGCCCGCAATTGCAGATCTGGCCTTTGTCAGTTTCACACCTGATTTACTGATTACCGTGGATAATGGCATTTCCAGCCATGACGGAGTCAAACAGGCACAAGATCATGGCATGCAGGTGATCATTACTGATCACCATCTGACGACCAAGCCGACACCAAAAGCCGAAGCCGTGGTCAATCCCAATCAGCTCGGTTGCGACTTTCCAAGCAAAGCACTGGCTGGGGTCGGGGTGGCTTTTTATATACTGGCCAATCTGTCTACCCATCGCAAGAAACTTGGAAAATCCTCTACGGTAATTACCAATTATCTTGATCTGGTGGCACTCGGTACTTATGCCGATGTCGCGAGTCTGGACTATAACAACCGGATTCTGGTTGATGCAGGTCTGAAACGCATTCAGCAAGGGCAGTGCCGTGCAGGAATCAGTGCACTGCTGGATATTGCCAAACGTGACCCTGCTGGTCTAAAAGCCCAAGATCTCGGTTTTGTTCTGGGCCCGCGAATTAATGCGGCTGGACGCATGGAAACCATGGACATCGGCATCGAATGTCTGCTGGCTCCTGATCTAGCAATGGCCTATCCACTGGCTGAACAGCTGAATCAGCTTAATGTCGAGCGCCGTCAGGTGGAAGGCAAAATCAAGCAGGACGCTTTAAACGAACTTGAGAAAATCCAGTTAGATGCGACGGCATTACCTGCTGCGCTGATCATGTTCGAACCGCATTGGCATCAGGGAGTGATCGGGATTGTAGCAGGGCGTTTAAAAGAGCAATTTCATCGTCCGAGTATTGTTTTTGCCGCGGATCAGGATGGGATTCATATCAAAGGTTCGGCGCGTTCGATTGAAGGTATTCATATTCGTGATGCGATTGAACAGGTGGCGGAGCAGTATCCCCATTTAGTCAGTCATTTTGGGGGACATGCAGCAGCAGCCGGTTTAACCCTGAAAAAAGAAAATTTCGCTGAGTTTAAGCAGGTCTTTGAAGCACTGATTGGTGTGATGGATGAGGATTTATTCACTGCGACTTTATGGACAGATGGAGAGTTGCCAGCTTCTGCTTTTCAGATCGAAACAGTCAATTTATTGCAGAATTTAAGTCCATGGGGGCAAAAATTTCCCCAGCCGATTTTTGACGGTGTGTTCAAAATTATGGACTATCGCTGGCTTAAAGATGTGCATCTTAAGTTACGTGTGGCGTTGGAGAATGGTCAGGTCGTGGATGCGATCGCCTTCAATGCAGCGGATAAATATGACTTTGATCCGATGAAAGATACGCGTTTGGTCTATGAGCTGGATAAAAATGTCTTTAATGGCAATGTCAGTCTGCAAATGCGGATTATGCATTTAGAACAATAGACCATAAAAAACCGCTCGAGTGAGCGGTTTTTTTGCTTTTAATCGGAGAGATTAGAAGCGGTATGCACCACGTACGCCAAAGATATCAGCATTATCAGCAAAATTAATCGAACCTTCTAAGCTAACTTGTTGGTTAAAGAATTTTTTGGCACGAATAGTAAAAACATCATTACCTTCTAGGTCTGAGTCAGAGAATCCTAAGCCAACACTGAAAGTTTTGTCTAGATATAAATCTGCACCTAGGTTATAAGCATCGATATCACCGAAACTTGCACCACCTTCGAAGTTCATATCGTATTGACCGACTTGTGTTACATATTTGGCACGTAAAGTTGGATCAATTTCATCGTCTGCATTGTCTTCAGAAATACCTACAAGACCAAGTGCTACTAATAAGCCAGGAACAGGTAAATAACCCGCTTCAGCAGCGTAACCAGTTATGTCACCAGCATCATTATCAAAATGAGCAATGTTACCACTTAAATAAAAGTCTGAATTTGGAACAAAATACTCAATACCAGCACCAATGCCAAACGTGTCTGAATCATCTTGATAGCTTAATACACCATTCACATTGCTGGCACGGTTTAAGAATGCAGCTTCATTCAAAGGTGAATTTTTGACTTGGACCGAGTTGAAGTAGTAAGTCCCATCGATAGCAAAACCTACATCCGAACCACCTTGGTCATGATCAAGAAGATCAATAGAAGCCCCAACTTCAGTTTGATAAGCGTGTGCAGTTCCCAGGCCAGCAAGAAGCGCTGTAGCAAGAGCAAGTTTCTTAAGCATTTAGATTTCTCTCTTTGTTATAAAAATATGACTGTTTGATGAACAGTTGTAACAAATTGTACAGTTTATATTCGCCCCGTCAATGTGCAAAAATACCTAAATGCTTGTTAAGAGTGCAATAAAAAAACCCATCCGAGGATGGGTTTTCTATGCATGACTAACTTTTGGTTTTAGATTAGAAGCGGTACTTCGCTGCTACACCAAAGGTATTGTAGTCATTGTTAAACTGTTCGCCAAAGCCGACACGGCCTTCTAAGCTCACTTGCTGGTTAATGAACTTACGTGCATTGATACCAAATTCGCTCTTGTCGGTAATATCATTATTGTGATAATCAGCACCGACACTCAAGGTTTTGTCGATGAAATAATCTGCTGCCAGATTGTATTCATCTAGATCACCAAACGCTGCACCTGCTTCCAGGTTGATATCTTTACCATTGCTTAATGTCGTCACATATTTAGCACGAAGTGTTGGATCTACGCCATCATCATTGTCGTTATCCCAACCTTTCACACCAGCCGCAATCAATAGACCTGGCGCTGGCAGATAACCGACTTCAGCTGCATAGGTGGTTAAATCATTTTCTAGATCATCATTGTCCTGCAGATCATGGCCATTGACGTTACCGCTTAAGTAGAAGTCAGAATTCGGTACGAAGTACTCTGCACCTACGCCATAACGATGCGCTTCAGAATCACCAATTTCATTATATTGATATTGCGCACTCACGTTGCTAGCACGATCAAGGAATGCTGCTTCTGCTAATGGTGCATTACGTGTTTGAACTGGATTGAAGTAATATGTACCATCAACGCCGAAAGAACCGCTAGTTCCACCGTTGTCAGGATCAACCACTCCTGCTGATGCACCAATTTCTGCTTGGTAAGCATGTGCTGCTGTACCAGTCATTGCTATTGCTGAAAGTAGTGCCGAAGCAATCGCTAATTTTTTCATGGTTACTACCCCTCAAATCGTGAGTTAAAAACATTACACTTTTTGTTACAACTTTCAGTCTAGAGCAATTCCAAAGATCGTCAATCAAAGGAAAGTTACAGTAATGTGAATAGCGTAATCTTGTGTAATTTTTGCTGAACAAGTGACTGAATAATAAAATTAAATTTATAATGTAGTGTTTTATTAAAAGTGTGTAGATATTGTGGAATCTATTGAATTCGCTGATTTTTTATACAGAACAATAAGAAATCCTAAATTATAAAATCAATTGCAAAATTATATTTCGGTCATAAAACGGGGCTAAAAAGCCGATAAAAATTTCGGATAAAAAGACGCAAAAGAGTCTATGAGATGTTGAAAATTGGATGAGGGAAATACAGGTCTAAATGCTCAAGATATTCGAGCTTTAGACTGAATGGATCGTTAAAATAGCGGAAATAGACTGTGCTATAATATCGGGCTAAGAATTTTGTGCCTAATTTTGATTGAGAGTAATTCACGTGGAAATTAATCCGTATCTAAACCAATTAAAAGACTTAAACGAACGTGGTCAAACACTACGGGGGTATCTTTGACTACGATCTGAAAAAAGAGCGTTTAGAAGAAGTCCTGCGTGAATTAGAAGATCCAACCATATGGAATGATCAGAGTCGTGCTCAAGCAATGGCCAAAGAAAAAGGCGAGCTTGAAAATGTATTAAATGTGCTGGATCGCTTAAGTACCCAGCTTGAAGATGCACAGGCTTTGCTTGATCTGGCGGTTGAAGCGGATGATGAAAGCTTGCTAGAAGACGTACAGGCTGAACTGAGCACGGCTGAAGAAGAACTGGCCAAGCTTGAATTTCGCCGTATGTTCAATAATCCGATGGATCCAAACCCTTGCTATCTTGAAATTCAAGCTGGTTCAGGCGGTACAGAAGCACAGGACTGGGCGTCTATGTTGCTACGTATGTATCTACGCTGGATTGAACGTCATGGCTTTAAAGCAGAAGTGATGGAAGAATCTGATGGGGATGTTGCCGGGATTAAATCTGCGACGATTCGTGTGGAAGGTGAGTACGCCTATGGCTGGTTACGTACCGAATCTGGTGTACACCGTTTAGTGCGTAAGTCGCCCTTTGACTCGGGCAACCGTCGTCATACCTCGTTCTCTGCCGTGTTTGTGTCACCGGAAGTTGATGACAATATCGAAATTGAAATCAATCCGTCCGATGTTCGTACCGATACTTATCGTGCATCAGGGGCGGGTGGTCAGCATATTAACAAAACAGATTCTGCCGTGCGTTTAACCCATGCACCGACCGGAATTGTGGTGGCCTGTCAGAACCAGCGTTCACAACATGCCAACCGTGACCACGCCTGGAAGCAGTTACGTGCCAAACTTTATGAGCTCGAGATGAGCAAACGTAACGAAGCGGCACAAGCACTGGAAGATTCCAAGTCTGACATTGGGTGGGGTAGTCAGATCCGTTCTTATGTCCTGGATGATTCACGTATTAAGGATTTGCGTACAGGTGTGGAAAATTCCAATACTGGCGCAGTTCTGGACGGTGATCTGGACAAATTTATCGAAGCAAGCCTGAAACAGGGCCTGTAAGAAATCGTTTAAAAGCTGGCGTAACAAAGCTTGTGCAGATTGCGACCATTATATCTAAAATTTTCGATATATAAATCGAAAAAATACGATATAATGGTCGCAGATGCTGAATAAAGTTTCGTTGCGCCACTGATTGTGATGTGCCTATGGACCTTGATCTAATTTTTAAAGCCTTAGCCAATCCGACCCGTCGACAAATTCTGGAGTGGTTAAAATCTCCGGAGCAATATCTGTCTGCGGAAGAGTGTGGTGGCTTTCAACGTGGGGTCTGTGCAGGTCAAATTGAACGTTTGGGCCAGGTTTCCCAGTCCACCATGTCCAATCATTTGTCTGTATTACAGCAGACTGGCCTGATCACTGCGACCAAGCATGGACAGTGGTCATATTTCTCCCGCAATGAAACTTTGATTCAACAATTTATCGAACACCTACAACAACACCTTTAACAGGTGGGAGTAACGATGGCTGAATTAAATTCTCCTTTAACGCTCGGTGCGTTAGAGCTTAAAAACCGTGTCATCATGGCGCCGCTGACCCGTAACCGCGCAACTGCTGATCGCGTTCCAACCCCAATGATGGTTGAGTACTATGCGCAACGTGCAAGTGCTGGCCTGATTATTTCTGAAGCCACAGTGATTTCTGAAGAAGCCAATGGCTATTTAAATACTCCAGGATTGTTTACCGATGCTCAGGTCGAAGGCTGGAAAAAGGTTACTCAAGCGGTTCATGAGAAGGGCGGTCTGATTGTTGCCCAGCTTTGGCATGTTGGTCGTGTATCGCATCCGGATCTGTTAAATGGTGAAACACCAGTCTCTGCAAGTGCAGTACAACAGGCGGGTCATGTCAGCTTGTTACGTCCAAAACGTCCTTATGTGTTGCCGCGTCCGCTGGAAATTTCGGAAATTCATGCCATTACCGAGCAATATAAGCAAGCCGCGATTCGTGCTAAAGAAGCCGGTTTTGATGGTGTTGAATTACATGCTGCCAATGGTTATCTGATTGACCAGTTCTTGCAAAGCAAAACCAATCAGCGTGAAGATGAATACGGCGGTTCAGTGGAAAATCGTACACGTTTCCTGCTAGAAGCAACTGATGCACTGATTGAAGTATGGGGCGCAGATCGTGTAGGGGTGCATTTTGCGCCGCGTTGTGATGACCATGACATGGGCGACAATGATCCACGTGAAACATTTGGCTATGCCATGGAGCAGCTGGGTAAGCGCAAGATTGCCTTCTTCTTTACCCGTGAATATCTGGCAGAAGACAGTATTTCTGAATATATGAAACAGCGCTCAAATGGAGTGCCTTATATTGCCAATATGCAACTAAGTCGTGAAGATGCCATTGAATTACTGGCTTCAGGCAAGGCTGATGCGGTGGCTTTTGGTAAGGCGTATATTGCCAATCCGGATCTATACGAACGTCTGCTCGAAGATGCGCCGCTCAATGAACTGAAGCTGGAAAATATGATCGGAACCAATGTCGCGGAAGGCTATATTGATTATCCGACATTGGCTGAAGCAGAAGCTTTAACTACAGTAGAATAATCTAAAAATGAGTCACATTGATTAACATGTTGATGTGGCTCTGCTATATTCTGCCCATTGAATCTTTGGACAGGGGCGCAATGTGGCCACTCCATTTTGGTATAACGCAGCCTTGGCGCTGGTTAAACCCTTATATCAATCGCGTATCCGTAAACGTGCGACCGATCCTGAACAATTACAACAAGAACTGACAGAACGTTTCGGCCCGTTTCAGCCACCCAAAAACCTGCATGCCATCTGGTTTCATGTGGTGTCGGTGGGTGAAACCAATGCTGCCCAACCGTTAATTGAACATTATTTAAAACTTGGCCATCCGGTGCTGGTCACCAATACCACCAAAACCGGTCAGGCACGCGCTAAATCACTTTTTTTAAAAGCGCCTTATCTCGATTTGTTTCAAGCCGTGTATTTGCCTGCTGACCAGAAAACTTTAATTCGTGAATTTTATCAAAAATATCAGCCGAAACTTTTATTGCTGATGGAAACTGAACTTTGGCCGAATCTGCTGGATCAGGCACCCCAGTTTAATGTGCCAAGTGTATTGTTGAATGCGCGTCTGTCCGAAAAATCCGCCAAAGGCTATGCCAAGGTCAAAGGTTTGACCCGTGGCATGCTCAAGAATTTAACTGGTCTTTTGGCACAGGATACAGCCACCCAGCAACGTTATATTGATCTAGGTATAGCTTTAGAAAAAACTCAGGTCTTGGGCAATATCAAGTTTGATATTACGGCACCGCAGCAATTTATTGATCATGCGGCTCAATTGAAACAGGAATGGTCTTTGCAAGGCCGGAAGATCATTACGCTAGCCAGTACGCATGCGCCTGAAGAACAACAATTGATGGCTGAACTTAAATCTGCACTGGATGCAGATCCAACATTAGTTTGTATCGTAGTGCCACGCCATCCGGAACGTTTTGATGAGGTGTTTCAGGCGACACAGTTACTAGGTTTAACAACCCGGCGCCGTAGTTTGGGGCAACATATTGAGGCAGATACCCAGGTTTATCTGGCCGACTCTATGGGTGAAATGTGGCTTTGGTATGCTTTGAGTCAAGCCTGTTATGTTGGTGGTTCTTTAAATGAACCAGGTGGTGGACATAATATTCTGGAACCGATTGCGCTGAATGTGCCGACTGTTTTAGGCAAAAACTATTTTAATTTTCAGACCATCGTGGATGAGTTTGTTCAATCGGATGCAGTCGCAGTAGTACAGAATGCCCAGCAGGCTGCAGAAGTATTACTGGAACTTTTGCAAGATCAGGTTAAGGCGGAAAATTTGAATGCAGCAGCGCAGAAAATTATGCAGTTAAATACGGGGTCACTTGCCAAGCATATTCAGGTGATTGATCAGTATTTATAATTTTTGGTCATTCCCTCATTTATCATGTTTGATCGAAATATTCATTCGTAGGGGATACCTACTTTTCAGAGATGAAAAGTAGCAAAAATCTTTTGTATCACTGAAGGGATGTCCTTATCCCTCAGTGATACGGGCGGCATCCCTGCCACCAATCGTAATAGCTGATTGTAATTATAGTCTGGTCAGAAACCTTATTTTTTTCATCTTTTAACTCTTCACTTCTTATTTTTTTGAACTTGATCATTATGAATATCGTCCTGCTTGATCCACGTCAAACCGAAGCTGAATTCTGGTCGATTAGCTCAACTAGGCAACTGGAACATCTGCAGCAGCATCTACAGATTCAGGTGGGAGATACTTTAAAAGTCGGAATTCGGGAAGGTCAGCGTTACCTGACTGAGATTGTCGAAATTTCTGAAAAAGCAGTGCGCTTGAAACCGCTGCAACAAGAAACTGTTCCGGAAAAATTGCCAGTGACTTTAATCGTGGCCTTGCCACGTCCGAAAGTGCTGCGCCGTCTGATCATGGACAGTGTCACCTTGGGCGTTGAAAAAATCATTTTACTACATAGCTACCGTGTCGATAAAAGCTATTGGCAAACTCCATTTTTACAGCAGTTAAATCATTATATCGAGCTGGGACTGGAACAGGCAGGCGATACGGTTGCTCCGAAAATCGAGCTGTATAAACGCTTTAAACCCTTTGTTGAAGATATCTTGCCGGGTTTGATTAGTGCGGATGGTCCGGCTTATGTGGCACATCCTTATGCAGAGCAAGCGATGCCCTTTGCGATTGAGCATCCCTGTACGATTGTTATTGGTCCGGAGGGTGGATTTATTCCATATGAAGTTGATTTACTCATCAAAAACGGCTGCCAGGCTGTGAGCCTGGGCAACCGTATTATCCGTACAGAAACCGTGATTCCTTATGTTTTAGGTCGACTGTTTAGCGCGTGCTGAAGCTTCTTCATTGCCTTCACCACGATAGACTTTGACTTCCTGTACCGGATAAGGAATCGAAATATTATGCTCGGCAAAAGCCTGAATCACCCGTTCCTGCACCGCACTGATTGAAGTTCCGGTGCCAGTTTCAGTGGTATCGACCCACCAGAAAGCTTTTAGGGTAATAGAAAAGTCAGCCAGTGCCGTCACATTGACACTAAAGCCTGGCTGGCTCAGGATGGTCGGATCTTTATCTAAAATAGCGGTGATCAGGTCCTTGGCTTTCTGGATGTCATCTTCATAGCCGATGCCCACCACGAATTCGCAGCGGCGACGGGTATAGGCGGTATTCACCGTAACCGCACTGGTGTAGACCGTGGCATTCGGAATGACAATACGACGGCCATCTGGTGAACGTAAGAAGGTCGCACGAATCTGGATATCTTCAACCGTACCTTCCATGCCATTCACGATAATATCGTCGCCAATCTTGAACGGTTCACTGAGCAGAATTAACACGCCAGAGAGCAGGTTCTGGAAAATATCCTTGAAGGCAAAACCGATCGCGACTGAACCAATTCCGAGGGCACTCATCAGCTGACCCGGGGTAAAGCCAGGAACAGCAATCACCAGTCCAATCAGAATACCAAAGAAAATAATAAAGGTACTGCCGACACGGTTGAGTACCAACACCAGATTCTGACGGGTATAAGAGCGGTTTTCCAAAGTTTTACGTACGAAAAACTTGAAGACTTTGGAGAGTAACCAGAAAATCGTAATTACGATTAGCGCGATACAGAAATAAGGCACACGTTCCCAGAAACCTTCCATGATCTTGTCAATGGTGCTGTAGGCATCATTATACTTGGCGGTATGTTCAATCACGGTCTGGGTCGTTTTTTCAGTTGCCTGATGTAACAACTCCGTAGTGCCCTCAGTTACCTGGCTTAAGGTATTGTTTTGCTCTGCCACAAAAATTCCACAATTCAAATTTTGCCTATTTTGCCTGATGTTCAGCAAAAAATTAATAAGGACTCGAAGTCACCAGTGGATATTTTCTAAAAATAACGGCGCTGTTGTTAAAAGTATTTGGTGGTTTTTTGCATCATTTCCGTGGGGGTAGGTGTTTGTTCTTCACCGCTCATATAACTGAATAAAGCGATAGATCCCAACAGGCTAAGCAGGGTCAGGATAATCATCAGCCAGGCCAGAATTTTTTCCCAGAGCAAGGTGATCCGTGCCGGACCATACTGATTACTGCCGCGATCGCCCGAACCAAAAACGATATAAAGCCATACAAAAATGTTTACTACCGGCAGTAAAAATAATAGCGCCCACCAGCCACTGCGGTTCATATCATGCAAACGGCGAACGGTCACCACTAAAGCGAAATACACATAGGCCAGAACCATGACCAGTACACCGATACTGGCCAAGCCTTGCAGTGAAATCAGCCAGTTGGGATCTAGAGAATGGGTAGAAATATTCACAATATCAATACTGAGACCCAGTGCAATACTGCCAAATAAAAAAATGAAATACAGAAATGCCGACCAGGCAATAAAGCTCAAGCGTCCGAAGCGGCCTTTCATCGACAGGGGATGATCGGTTGCAGGCAGCGCAGGCGGGTTAAAGTAGGGAGATTCAGGCGATTTCATAAAGTGTATCCTGCTAAATCAGATGAAATAACTACAAGCGATCAATTTTATTTTTAAAGGGCTGTGCTACAGATCATACACAGTTGCGCAGAAGATTCTGTACTGTAAGTTGTGGTTTATTTTGATTGAATTTGTATAAATAATCTACGACGAAAGCATGATTGCCGGATTCGAAATAAGCAGGCCATACTGCCATTATGCATAAAAAACAATCAACAACGCAGCATTAACCTCTCGTGATGAGATAGAACAAAATCAAGGAAGTGACCTATGCAAGAGATCTATCCAGTACCCGAAGAATTTAAAAAAACAGCACGTACGCTCGAAGACCAGTACTTTGAACGTTATCAATATTCTATAGAACAGCCAGATAAATTTTGGGCAGAACAGGCGCAACGTCTGGACTGGATCAAGCCCTTTACCCAAGTCAAAAATACCAGCTTTAACAAAGACGATTTTAAAATCGAATGGTTTGCCGATGGTCAGCTCAATGTCAGCGCCAACTGTCTGGATCGGCACCTGAAAGAACATCCTTATAAACCGGCCATCATCTGGGAAGGGGATCATCCTTCGCGGCACAAGATTATTTCCTTTGCCGAGCTGCATGATGAAACCTGCCGTTTTGCCAATGTGCTGAAGAAAAATGGCATCCAGAAAGGCGACCGGGTCATGCTGTATATGCCGATGGTTTCTGAAGCTGCGATTGCTATGTTGGCCTGTGCCCGGATCGGGGCGGTGCATTGCGTGGTATTTGGTGGTTTCTCGCCAGATTCTTTGGCCAGCCGGATTGAAGACTGTCAGGCGAAAATGGTGATTACTGCGGATTCCGGCATGCGCGGCGGTAAGGCCATTCCACTGAAAGCCAATGTCGATGAAGCACTGAAACTGGCGGGTACAGACTCGATTCAAAATGTAATGGTGGTACACCGCACCGGTAACCCAATTGAAATGCAGGAAGGACGTGATCTGTGGTATCACACGGAAATTATGTCAGTGAATGACATCTGTCCACCCGAACCGATGAATGCCGAAGATCCGCTGTTTATCCTGTATACCTCAGGTTCCACCGGCAAGCCCAAGGGCGTGATGCATACCACTGGCGGTTATCTGACCTATGTGAATTGCACCTTCCGTGAAGCATTTGATATCAAACAGGATGATGTGTTCTGGTGTACCGCAGATGTGGGTTGGATCACCGGGCATTCCTATGTGCTGTATGGACCACTTTCGAATGGAACCACCACCGTGATGTTTGAAGGGGTCCCGCAATATCCAAGCTGGGCGCGTACTGGACATATTGTTGATAAGCATAACGTGACCATTCTCTATACTGCACCGACCGCGATCCGCGCCATGATGCGTGAGGGCGATGCTTTTGTACGGGAAAGTGACCGTAGCAGCCTGAGAATTTTAGGATCGGTCGGTGAGCCAATTAATCCGGAAGCCTGGAACTGGTACTACACCGTGGTCGGTGAAAGCCGCTGTCCCGTCATCGATACCTGGTGGCAAACCGAAACTGGCGGTTTTATGATTACGCCATTGCCGGGTGCGACTGATTTAAAACCAGGTTCTGCGACACGGCCTTTCTTCGGGGTACAACCGGCTATTGTCGATGCCGATGGCAAGGAACTGGAGGGTGAAGCTGAGGGAAATCTGGTGATTAAGGATTCCTGGCCGGGTCAGATGCGTACCATTTGGGGAGACCCGGAGCGTTTTATTGAAGCTTATTTCTCTACCTATCCCGGTACTTATTTTACCGGAGATGGGGCGCGTCGCGATAAAGATGGTTATTACTGGATTACCGGTCGTGTCGATGATGTCCTGAATGTGTCCGGACACCGTTTAGGTACTGCAGAAATTGAAAGTGCACTGGTGGCGCATGAATCGGTGGCTGAGGCCGCTGTAGTGGGTATGCCGCATGACATTAAAGGTCAGGGCATTTGTGCCTTTGTGACTTTGCAGGCTGATGTTGCCAGTTCAGATCAATTACGTGGAGAACTGGTCAGCTGGGTACGCAAGATTCTTGGTCCAGTGGCTACACCAGACGCCTTGCACTGGGCACCGGCCTTGCCAAAAACCCGCTCCGGCAAAATCATGCGGCGGATCCTGCGAAAAATTGCAGCCGATGAGCTGGATAGTCTCGGAGATACTTCAACCCTGGCTGAACCGCAGGTGGTGGATCATCTGATCGCAGAGGTACAGCGTAATAAAGTTTAAATTCAAGCGGTTCCAATACCGGCATTCTGCCGGTATTTTTATATCAGTCATAAGCTCTGCATGCTTTCGGATATAGGTCAGTACCCTGATCTGCTAAGCTGTTTCCATGCTGAACATGAGTTAAAATAATGAATGCACAATCCCCATATTTAAATCAGTCTCCTGTCGATATTGCCCAGAAACTTGCTGAAACTTTTGCTTTGACTGCCGCAGAGCGGGACAAACAGGGGGGGAATCCCAAGGCCGAGCGTGACCTGATTCGCCAGAGTGGCTTGCTTGGCCTGTCCATTCCAAAACAGTACGGCGGTCAGGAGGCAGATTGGCAGACCATTTTTAAAACCATTCAAATTATGGCCCAAGTCGACAGTTCACTGGCGCATGTCTATGGCTTTCACCATTTGCTGATTGCGACCGTGCAATTATTTTCCCAAGCGGAACAATATGGCCCGTGGTTTGAACAGACAGCCCAAAATGATCTGTTCTGGGGTAATACTCTAAATCCGCTGGACCGTCGCACCACAGCCACAAAAGTTTCAGAAAACGAATATATTTTTCATGGAGATAAAAGCTTCTGCTCGGGTTCGATCGATTCAGATATGTTGTTGTGTTCGGGCTATAACGAAGCCGGAAAATTGCTGATAGGTGTGATTCCGACCCAGCGAGAGGGTGTGAGCTTTCTGGGCGACTGGAACAATATGGGCCAACGCCAGACCGACAGTGGTACCAGTCATTTTGAGCAGGTCAAAATTCATGAAAATGAATTACTGTTAAATCCGGGTCCACTGAGTACACCGTATTCCAGTCTACGGCCTTTGATTGCCCAGCTGATTTTCGTGCATCTGTTTTTGGGCGTGGCAGAAGGGGCATTTGAAATCGCCAGACAGGGTGTACAGACCCAAAAAGCCTGGTCCAAATCACTGGCAGACGATGCAGTGAATGATCCTTTTATCCAGAAGCATTTTGCCGAGTTTTATGTACAACTGGAAAGTGTACGCTTACTGGCAGATAAAGCGGTTCAGACTTTACAGGCAGCCTGGGAGCTTGGGAATGATTTAACAGCTGAGCAGCGCGGTGAAGTCTCAGTTGCCATTGCCACAGCCAAAATTGCCGCAACCAATACCTCTCTCTATATTACCCAAAATATTTTCCAGGTGATGGGTGCGCGGGCCACCACGGCCAAGCTCAATCTTGACCGTTTCTGGCGCAATGTCCGCACCCAGACCTTGCATGACCCGATCGATTATAAATATCAGGAAGTGGGGGAATGGGTGCTGACTGGAAAAGTGCCTGATCCAAGCTTTTATTCCTGATCTGAAAATAAAACAGCCTCTTTATCAGAGGCTGTTTTATTCTGGATGAAAAAGTTTGGTTTTAAATTTGCTTGAAAGCTTCAATCGCTCTTACACGAGAGGCTTTTAAATCCACGATCGGTTTTGGATAATCCAGTTCAAGATCCAGATTTTTGGCATAGGGGTCATGAATGCTTTCGGCATCCAGATGCGCCAGTTCTGGCACCCATTGACGGATATAATCCCCATTCGGATCAAACTTTTGTGACTGGCCGACCGGGTTAAAAATCCGGAAATAGGGCACGGCATCCATGCCGGTCGAAGCACACCATTGCCAGCCGCCATTGTTCGCTGCCAGATCACCATCAATCAGCTGCTGCATGAACCAGCTTTCTCCCAAGCGCCAGTCTATCAGCAGGTTTTTACACAGGAACATTGCAGTAATCATGCGCACCCGGTTATGCATCCAGCCAGTAGCCTGCATTTGCCGCATACCGGCATCGACAATCGGAATCCCGGTGTGTCCTTGTTGCCAGGCAGCCAGATCTTCAGGTGCATTACGCCACTGGATATTATCGGTATTTTCCTTAAAAGGCCGATGTCTGGATACACGGGGAAAATCAAACAGGGTATGCAGATAAAACTCGCGCCAGAGCAGTTCATCCAGCCAGGTCTGCTGACCGATATCATCAATCTGGAAATAACCGTCCTTAAACAGGATCTGCATACATTGACGGATCGAGAGAATACCGATATTCAGATATGGTGACAGGCGGCTGGTACCATCGACTGCAGGTAAATCACGCTCGGTTTTATAGTGAGCCATTTTCTCCCCGATAAAATCATCGAGCAGCTCTAAGGCAGCTTGATCCTGCGCAGGCCAGAACTGGGCAACATGATCGACCTTATAATCAACTGCAAATTTTCCCAGATCAAAGCTGGTCAGCTGGTCTGGTAATTCAAGCGGATCTTGAGGCTGAATGGCGGGATAGCAGCCCGGTATATCCTGAATCAGTCGTTCATAGCATTTTTTCTTGAATGCGCTATAGACCTGATAGGGTTGATTGGACTGATTACGGATACTGGTCAGTGGAAACAGGCTGCGATCATGATACAGCTCGACCCGGATCTGCTGCTGTTCCAGCATCTGCTGTAGCTGTGCATCACGTTGCAGTTCATTCACGCCCACTTCAATATTGGCATGTAGCGTATCAATCTGCAGTTTTTGGCACAGGCTTAGCATTTCGGCAGGCAGGTTTTGCCATAAGGGAACATTTAAAATGATTAACGGAATATTCAGCTGCGCTAACTGCTGCTTTAAGATAATGAGTCGACGCAGATAAAAATCGATTTTAATCCGGGCATCCTGATGCAGCTTCCATTGTTCGGGAGAGAGAACCACGAGAGCAAAACAGGGTCCTTGCTGGGTGGCATGCCAGAGCGCGGCATGATCATGAATGCGGAGGTCTTGACGAAACCAGATCAGTTGCATTATTAAAATTCTTGGAAAGTCGTTAGTGCAGAATTTTAAGGAATTGCTGGTCTCAAACCTAGCCAGACAACAATTTTATCACATAAAAAAATCCCCCAAGCCGAGCCTTGAGGGAGGGAGTGAGTCTGCTGAGATTTATTGGAATGATTATACGGGCTCAGCTTCTTCTTGCTGCACAGGTGTTGCCTGTTGTGCTTCAAGCTCACGGACCAAAGGCAGCACCTTCTGGCCAAAATATTCAACCTCTTCAATAAAGTGCAGGAAGCCTGACAGAATCAGATCAACGCCCACTTTTTTCAGCTCGATAATCCGTTCAGCAATCTGCTGCGGTGTCCCAATCAGATTGGTGCGGAACCCGTCATTGTATTGCACCAGATCTTCAAAGGTGGATTTGGCCCAGTTGCCTTCACCTTCCTGACTTGCTGCGCCGGCTTCACGGGTCGCTTCACCAAAAGATTTCACTGCCTGCACATTGGCCTTGCTAATAATTTCCTGCAATACAGCCTGAGCTTCTTCTTCGGTATCCCGTGCAATCACAAAGGCATTTACGCCGATTTTCACCGAGTGATGATTTGCCTTGGCTTTTTCACGAATATCATCGATCTGTTTTTTCAGCTCTTCCGGGGTATTGCCATTGGTGAAGTACCAGTCAGATACGCGAGAAGCCATATCACGTGCTGCCCGGGAACTGCCGCCCTGAAAGATTTCAATATGCGGTTTTTGTAGCGGTTTCGGACTCAGGGTATAGTCTTTGAATTGATAATATTTACTTTCAAAATTAAAGTTGTTTTGGGTCCAGACCCCTTTCAGGCTACGGATAAACTCTTCCGAACGGGCATAACGCTCATCATGTTCCGGCCATTCTTCCCCAATGGCATCAAACTCACCGCGGAACCAGCCACTGACCACATTGATCGCAATCCGGCCATTGCTCAGATGGTCAATCGTCGCCAGTTGTTTGGCAGCCAGTGCCGGCTTCCAAGGACCCGGCAGAATCGCGGCAATGACTTTCAGGCGTTCAGTTTTGGCCAGAATACCATGACTGAAACTCACCGATTCATGCTGGTTTTCTGCATTATAGCCGGCAGTAAAACGGATCTGGGTCAGAGCATAATCAAAGCCTGCCTGTTCAGCGGTTTGTGCCAGACGCACGTTATAGTCATAGCTCCAGTCGGTGCGCTGCTCGATGTTACTGACCACCAGGCCACCACTGACATTCGGCACCCAATAGGCAAATACGATATTTTTATCATTCGACATATTCATCACCCTTTGTAATGCTGTGTTCAAGCCACTTGAGTCTTTGGTGCTTTCTTGCTGTGCAAGCGCGATTCTGCGGCATCCAGACTTGGCACGGCTGCTGAAGGCAATACTTCTTCTTGTTCGATCTGCTTGTTAATGCCCAGATTTTGACTGGCTTGAATGGTTTTTTCTTTAATCACTTCAGCACGTTGTCCCTTGGCTGGTGCCCATTCCAGAATCGGTAATGCACGCGCTACAGCCAGGGTAATCCGGTCGCGGAGCAGTTCACTGTGGATGGTATATTCAGGGGTGAAATCGCGGTCGGTAGCATAGACCCCAATCGGTAAAGTCTGTGCCTGGAAGAAGCTGAATAAAGGACGCAGTTGATGTTCAAGTACCAGTGCATGACGGTCACTGCCACCAGAAGCCGCCAGTAATACCGGAACATCCACCAGCGCCGTTTGCTCGACAAAGTCAAAGAAATGCTTGAACAGGCCTGTAAATGAAGCGCGGTACACAGGAGTGCCGACAATCAGCGCATCTGCGGCTTCTACTGCTGCCAGATCATTCTGAACGCGTTGCGGCAACTGATTGCGATAAATCGCGCCGCCCAAGAGCGAACCAATTTCACTAAATTTAATGAAATGCACATTGATTGGTGTCGCTTCCCCAAGCTCATCCAGAATGGCCTGAACCAAGGCTTCGGTTTTTGAGGGGTGATTTAAACCGCCAGATACGGCAACAATATTTAAGGGTTTTTGCGCATTAAAATTAGACATATTTAGAACCTGAAAATAGGGTTAATCTCGGAATGACCCTATTAATCCCGATTCAGCGAAGGGCTGTAAAATAACGAAAAGCTGAAAAGTTATCTGATTTTGCGATATACGACAAAGGCCTGATTTTTAAGGAAGGTTTTGTGGGTAAATGAATGATATTTATATTTATATTGAATAAAGATAAGCTTTTTCAGTGAGGAATAAGTGATATATAAAAAAGTGATGAGAATTAAACAATTATTGCAATAGTGCAAAAATGGGCAATTTTGAAGAAAAACTGCATATTATTTTAAAAATTGTAGTGTCTTGCATATCCTTAACCGGGTTGTGTGGTTAGAATAGGGACTACCGTGCCAAGATCTCTCACGTTGCCTATGAATATTTTAATCGTTGATGATCATCCACTATTTCGTCATGCCTTGATTCAAGCTGTACGTTATAGCCTGCCACAAGCCCAGATTCATGAAACTGCGGCAGTCAATGAATTTTATGAACGTCTAGAAAATGGCCCTGAGCCTGATCTTGTGCTGCTGGATTTAAACCTGCCGGGCGCTTCCGGCTTTTCTGCCCTCGTGCATGTCCGCGCACAATATCCGTCTTTACCGATTATTGTCGTGTCTGCACATGAAGAAGTCAGCATCATCCAGCGTGCGATCGCGCATGGTGCGATGGGCTATATTCCTAAATCTGCCCACCCAAGCCATATCGGTGAAGCGATTCGTGAAGTGCTAGAAGGTGAAATCTGGTTACCGCCAAATCTGCCGGCCAATATGAATTTTGATCCGCGTGCTGCCGATGAAACGGCTTTGGCAGAACGGATCCAGTCTTTGACGCCACAACAGTTCCGGGTATTGATGATGGTGGCTGAAGGTTTATTAAACAAGCAGATCGCTTATGAGCTGGATGTATCGGAAGCGACGATTAAAGCGCATGTGACTGCAATCTTCCGTAAGCTTGGCGTACAAAACCGGACACAAGCGGTATTGGCCATCAATGCACTGAATATTGAAGACCGCAAAATGTAAGTTCTGCATAGCCGAATTGAAAAAGACCTCCTTGGAGGTCTTTTTTTATGGGCGAAATCTGCAAAAATGAGTGCAAAGGCCTGAGTCAGCTAGGCGATATAATCCTGTTTGCGGGTGAAATCATCACAAAACAATGGATTTAAGGCACATTGCAATTCGTCAATCTGCTCTTCAGTGACATAACCTTTCGATTTCAGATATTCCGCCACGCGATCATCACGCAGACTCAGGAAAGTCGCATCATATACACCCAGATCCACAAACAGTGCCGCAGTTTCCAGACTGTTAAAACGATCCAGATAAACTTCATTGTCATACATCAGGAAGACATGTTCGTCGCGCGTATTCGGATCGACATGTAAACGCTGCGCCAGCTCATGTGGGCAGGTTTTGATAAATAACAGATCAGACAGCTCATCAAATTGGCTGGTGTCCAGACAATCTTCTTCATTTTTGACTTTACCCAGCCAGGCCTTAAAGACCAGTACCGCGCCACCACGCAGCAACATGCTCCAGATCTGATGACGGGTTTTTGCTGGAAGGTCCTCTGCTTCAGCTTCTAAAGACTGAATCAGCTTGTCTTCCTGTTCAGCAATCTTTTCAAATAGTCCCAGACCTTGCGGCTTGTAGGCATAAGGTTCAAAGACATCAAAATGTAATTCATCAAAGACTTGCAGTGCCAGGGGTACTGCACTCTGATACAGCGTTTCCAGTGCCTGATACTGGGCATCATTCAGCTTGCTGTATTTAAAGATCTGTGCCCAGTCAATGCTTGGCAATAAGGCGTTGGCGCCATATTGACGGTGAAACTGCTGGGTCTGATTCAGGCCCTGGTTTTGATCTATGTTCATGTGAAGAACTCCGATATGCAGAAATAGATCAGCGACCAAAAAAATTAAGGCTACATGAGATGGAAACTGATCGTTTCTTATTCCTCTATTTTTAGAGCCAAGTACAAGGGATAAAAATACGACTAAAGTTATAGTAGTGGAAAATTACTCTTTAATTTTTATTAAAAACAATAAGATAATTAATTGTAACTAAGTGTACACATGTACATTAATACATTCGTCAGTTTTTGCCATAGTGAATTAAAAAATGAGCATTTTGGTCAATTTATTCAGCTGTATTTTCGGCATATTTGCTGCTTTTAGCACATTAGAATAAATTTTATGCAAGCTAGGTAAGTTTATGTGGCAGTTGAGTATAAAAAATGCCCATTTCAGGGTGTGAAATGGGCATTGATCAGATCGTTATCTACTTAGGAGTCGGAAATTTTCAGTCCAGATAACCATGAACGTAATGAGGCCGGTTTCAGCGGTTTTTTCAGCAGAACAATGTTTAGCTCTTTTAGACGTTGCGGCAATTCCGGATCGGAATCGGCGGTAATCAACGCGACCGGAATATCCTTCGAACAATGTTCCAGAATGAAATCCAGACCGATCTTGTCCTGATTCAGATGTTGATCCACCAGCCAGACCTGAATATTTTCCTGCTGAATCAGCATGGCTGCTTGTTCAGGTTCAGTGGCTTTAAACACCTGATAACCCCATTTGGTCAATAAGGTCGACATGCCTTCCAGAATGGTTTCATCATTATCCAGACACAGAATCTTAAAGGCTTTGCTCTTTAAAGGTACGGCCTGAACCGGTGCTGCGACCACTTTCGGTGCTTCGATCACAGGCACTTCAATCATAAAGCAGGAACCTTTACCCAGCGCAGAAGACACATGTACCGGATAGTCCAGCATGCTGGTCATGCGTTGTACGATCGCCAAACCTAGGCCCAGACCCTGTTCACCCCAAGGCGAGGTGTGGCCGCAACGTTCAAATTCCTGAAACAGTTTGATGCGCTGTTCTTCGGCAATGCCCGGGCCAGTATCCCAGACGCCAATACGGATATGATTCGGTCTGCTGCTCGAACGTAATACACCGACCACCACTTTACCTCTGGCAGTATAACGCAACGCATTGCTGACAAAGTTCTGGATAATGCGGCGAATCCATTGTGGATCGGTATCAATCCAGAACTGTGCATCATGCACACTGAACTTGATACCACGCTGTGCAGCGATGGATTTGAACTGGAGTTCCAGATCGCTGAGCAGGTCATGCAGCGGATAAGCCTGACGTTTCGGCTGAATGGTGCCGCCTTCCAGTCGGGCAATATCCAGCAGGGCAGACAACATGCTTTCTGCACCATGCAAAGCACGATCCAGTTGTTGTAAGGTCTTGCGGTCTTCATCATTCTGCACGCTTTGTTCGAGTGCGGTACTGAACAGGCGCGCGGCATGCATTGGCTGCAACAGGTCATGACTGGCGGCTGCAATGAAGCGGCTTTTTGACATATTGGCCTTATCGGCCTGTTCACGCGCCAGTTGCTGCTCGGACAATGCATCGGCCAGCTGCTGGGTACGGTCCTGAACGCGGGCTTCAAGCACGGCTTCATTTTCACGGAAGGCAGTAATATCGGCGAAAGTAGTAACGAACCCGCCGCCTTCGATCGGATTGCCGCGCATCTGAATGACGCGGCCATCTTTACGAATCCGTTCAAATTCATGGGCACTGCCGACCTGCATCCAGTGAATCCGTTTCCGTACATGTTCTTCAACCGAGCCCGGGCCACATTCACCACGTTCAGCGTTATAACGGATCAGGTCTGCGATTGGACAACCGACATAGACAATATCGGTCGGATAATCGAACAGTTTCAGATACTGATTGTTCCATGCGACCAGACACATGTTTTCATCGACTACGCTGACCCCTTGGGTCATGTGATCAATCATGGTCATGATCAGATTCTGATTGAAGCGTTGCCATTGCGAGGCCTGATCGAGAATATTGGCGACCTGACCCAAGGCCAGGCCATTATTGACCATGGCGGTAGTAAGCAGGGTACGTGCTGAAGCTGCCCCGATAGTCCCCGCCAGATACTGTTCAGTGAAACGCCACCACATGCCATTGGCACTGCTGTTTTCATTCAGCTCAACGCTGTTTTGGGTACAGAATTGCTGGAAAGCGCGTGTGGTTGGGCCTTCGCCGGTAATGCGTTTGGCCAGGGTAATCAGATCGCCGACTTTTAAACGGGCAACATCCTGATGCGAATAGCTGACCTCGTTAGAAGGACTCTGCGAGGGTAGTGGCTTGGTTTCATAATAGAAGAAACTTTCGGCTTGAATCTGTTCGGCAATACTCGGACGGAAAATACGGGAAATCCAGATATACAGCAGGGTATTTAAGCCCAGTGCCCAAACTACGCCATGCGTCAGTGGATCAAAAGACTCAAAACCGATCAGGGCTTCCGGTCTTAACCAGTTCCAGCCAAAAGGCCCTTGATTCAGCAAGCTTTGGCTAAAGCTGCTATAGGCTTCTGGCAGGCTTCGCAAAATGGTTGGAAACAGCAGGGTATAAGCCCACAAGGCAAAACCGGTCAGGAGTCCAGCATAGACACCCTGTTTACTACCGCCACGCCAGTACAGGCCACCGATCAGGGCAGGGGCGAATTGTGCCACCGCACTAAATGCCAACAGACCAAAAACCGACAACTGGTCAATATCATTAAAGAAATTGAAGAACAGGAAGCCCATCAACATCACGCCCAGAATACAGACCCGGCGGGTAAATTTCAGCACCAGCGGCAAGCGTTTGTCATGCCGGGAAATCAGCTTTAAACGCCACAACGCCGGCATGATCAGGTCATTGCTGAGCATGATTGACAGTGCCACGGAAGACACCAGCAGCATCCCGGTAGAGGCAGAGAAACCACCCAGAAATGCCAATAAGGTCAACCAGTCCTGATTATAGCTAAGTGGTAAGGACAGGACCGCCACATCCGGAATGGCCAGATATTGCGGTGCAGCATGTAGCGCCCAGCTGGCAATGGGAATAATCGCCAAGGTAGTCAGAATCAAATAAACTGCAAACCAACGCCGCGCACCACGAATATGTTTTTCATCACGTAGCTCAACCACAGCTACATGGAACTGACGCGGCAGGCAGATAATGGCCAGTGCCGCGAGCAGGGTCTGAATCCAGAAACTTTGTGGCACGCCAAACAGTTGTACATCATGAAAAGTAGTGCTGATATCGCTACTGATCTGTGCCAGATTTTCTGGTGCTTCAAACATAAAGAAACAGGCAACTGCCAACAGGGCAAAAAGTTTAACAAAAGACTCAAATGCCACGGCCAGCATCAACCCGCCATGCTGTTCAGTATTGGCAATCTGCCGGGTACCAAACATCATCGCCAGTATCGCCAGAACCCCAGTCAGAAACAGCACGCCATTGGTCGTGCCGGTTACACCTGCGGAAGGTTCCAGGATGACGGCGGCACTTAAGGCAATCGCACGTAACTGCAAGGCCAGATAAGGCACAATCGCTACCACCGCCAGAATGGTTACCAGCGAGGCGAGGGGACCACTTTTACCATAGCGTGCTGCGACAAAGTCAGCGATCGAAGAAATGGCATGATGCTGTCTCACCCGTCCCAGACGGCGCCAGATGTCATAGCCGACAGCAACAAAGAGTAGCGGACCCAGATAGATCGGCAGGAAAATAATCCCTTCACGTACCGCAGCACCCGTGGCGCCGTAAAAGGTCCAGGAGGAGCAGTACACTCCTAAAGTTAAACTAAACAATAGCATACGCCCACGGGTACTCAGCCGGCTGGCATGTTTTTCCCCGTAGAAAGCGCAGATAAAGAGTAATGCGATATAGAGGGCGAGTACCCCTATGATGAGCCAACTGTTCATATAGCCTGATGTGTACTGAGCATGCCGCTATGATAACGCATCGTGAACGCTACAGTTTAAATTGATCATTTTTTAACGACCAAAGTCTAAATTACAAGCACCTACGATTATTGTTAACTTGCAACAGTGATAATTCGAATTAAAAAATAGGCAGCCCAAGGTTGGGCTACAGGAGTAGTAATTATGGATGAGGTACAAGTAGATCGTATTCTACAAAATCCAAAATTCAAGGAAATGGTCCGCAAGAAAAGTATGCTCAGCTGGACGTTGACCGGCATTATGCTATTTGTCTATGTGGGTTTCATGTTGCTGGTTGGTTACAACAAAGAATTTCTATTGTCTTCAATTTCAGGTGGTGTGACTACGTGGGGTATTCCACTCGGTCTGGGTATCATTGTCCTGTCGTTTATCTTGTGTGGTGTGTATTCCTACATTGCCAATAACAAACTTGATCAATTGACTGAAGAAGCAATCCGTGAAGTCGAAGCGATTGCGCATGAAAAAGGACACCACTAAGATGAAATGGAATTCTCTTATTGCTCTTGCTGCAACTGCAATGGCCTCAGGCATTGCATTCGCTGGTCCTGATCTGGGTGCAGCAGAACAGCAGGCGACCAACTGGCATGCGATTATCATGTTTGTGATTTTCGTAGGTGCTACGCTGTTTATTACCAAATGGGCAGCAAAACAAACCACCAATACCAAAGACTTCTATACGGCCGGTGGCGGTATTTCCGGTTTCCAGAATGGCCTGGCCATTGCCGGTGACTATATGTCAGCTGCATCGTTCCTGGGTATTTCCGCGATGGTGTTCCTGTCCGGTTTTGATGGCTTGCTTTATTCACTGGGTTTCATGGTGGGCTGGCCGATCGTATTGTTCCTGGTGGCAGAACGTCTGCGTAACTTGGGTAAATACAACCTGTCAGACGTAGTGTCTTTCCGTCTACAGGAAAAACCGGTACGTACCTTGGCTGCTTTAAGCTCGCTGGTTGTGGTTGCGTTCTACCTGATTGCACAGATGGTGGGTGCAGGTCAGCTGATTAAACTTCTATTCGGTCTGAACTATAATATTGCAGTCGTGATCGTTGGCTTGTTGATGATGGCTTACGTGATGTTCGGCGGTATGTTGGCAACCACTTGGGTACAGATCATCAAGGCGGTAATGTTGCTGTCTGGTGCGACCTTTATGGCATTCATGGTCATGAAAGGCGTGGGCTTCAGCTTTACCAACATGTTTGAACAGGCGATTGGTGTTTATTCAAAAGTACATGATTTAAGCCTGACAGATGCCACCAAGATCATGGGGCCGGGTAGTCTGGCGTCTAATCCGATTGATGCGATTTCTTTAGGTCTGGCATTGATGTTTGGTACAGCAGGTCTGCCACATATCCTGATGCGTTTCTTCACGGTAAAAGATGCCAAAGAAGCGCGTAAATCAGTCGTGGTTGCTACAGGCTTTATTGGTTATTTCTACCTGCTCACCTTCATCATTGGTTTCGGTGCGATTCTGTATGTATCGAACAACCCGCAATTCCTTGATGTTGCGAAAATGGCAGTGACTGGCAAGCTGGAGCTGGTCGGTGGTAATAACATGGCGGCGGTGCACCTGTCTGATGCAGTGGGCGGTGACCTGTTCATGGGCTTCATTTCTGCAGTTGCATTTGCCACGATTCTTGCAGTCGTTGCTGGTTTGACCCTGTCAGGTGCTTCAGCAATTTCGCATGACTTGTATGCCAACGTGTTGAAGAAAGGCCAAACCACGCCTGAATCTGAACTACGTATGTCTAAAATTGCGACTTTAGGTCTTGCGATCTTCGCGATGATTCTCGGGATTCTGTTCGAGAAACAAAACGTAGCCTTCATGGTCGGTCTGGCATTCTCGGTTGCGGCATGTGCCAACTTCCCGGTACTGGTATTGTCTATGTTCTGGAAAGGTTTGACGACACGTGGTGCAGTTATTGGTGGTGTTGCGGGTCTGGTAACCGCAGTAACCTTGATTGTGCTGTCTAAAGCAGTATGGGTCGATACTTTGGGTATTTCTGATACGCCAGTGAACCCGTTCAATGGTCCTGCAATCTTCGCGATGCCATTGTCATTCTTGTGCTGCTGGTTGTTCTCTGTGACGGATAATTCGGCACAGGCTCAGGCAGAACGCAAAGCCTTTGATGCCCAGTTTGTACGTTCACAAACCGGTATTGGTATCTCAGGCGCATCGGATCACTAAGATCTGCGCTACGCTAAAAAAGCCCCGTCAGGGGCTTTTTTTATGGAGATATAATCAAGCTTTCTCTTTAGCATAAACGCCGTATTGAATTGAGATGGCTGGATTTGTGCAGCGTTATTTCAGTAATTTTCATACAAATCGCATATCTGCAAGCGGATTTAAGCGTGCTATGTTAAAAGCTGCTAACAATAACAATGTGTTCCCTACATGACGATAGTAACAAGAAGAGCAACAAGAAGGGCATTATGAAGCAATCTCTGCAACAGTTCTGGAACAGCTTTACCCATTTGCCTTCGGCATGGCTGTTGTGCCTGCAATTGCTGATCCTGATCTTGTCGGTATTGAGTTATGAAAGCGTGTCTTATCGGGCGGGAACCTGGGTGCTGGGTGTTCTGGTTTTGCTGGTGATTGCCAGAGTCATTCGCCAGACTCCAATGTTTACCATTTTAGGACTTAGCTTTGTCGCCGGTGCGATTTTCTTTTCCTCTCTGATTGTGCTGGGACTGCGTTATACCTGGATCCATGTCACCGCCAACCTGTTTGAAGCTGGTGCTTATTTCAGTGCAGCCTATGGCCTGCTGCGTTATATGTTTCATGACCGTTATCTGACCAAGGATGAACTGTTTGCCGCTGGGGCGGTATTTACCTTGCTGGCCTGGGGCTTTGCCTTTCTTTACAGTACTTGCCAGCTCTTGGTGCCATACAGCTTTTCAGATCCCGATCTGCAAGCCTATCAACCCTGGCTGGATCTGATTTTTCTCAGTTTCAGTGTACAGTCCGCAACAGGACTGTCTGATATCATGCCGGTCAGTCCGGTCGCACGAATGTTGGCGATTATCCAGATGTTTGTGGGGGTGATGTATCTGGCGCTGATTGTGTCCCGCTTAATTGCCTTGCAATATATTGCACGTCTACCGCATAAAAATAACGTGAAAAATAGAGAAAACCCGCCTGAGTAATGGAGTTCATCCTTTTATTGTATTTGTTACAGTAACTTAACGGCTTTATTTTGTGTCACATCCTAAAATAGCAGGAGATCTAGCTCCCATAGATTGAATCTGTCTGATCATTTTGACCTTACCAATAATTATTTGACGCTGTTTGTCGATCCAATTTTTAAAAAATGGAGGATGTATGCCTTCCACAAAACCATCCTGTTTTGCCAATATCAATCCAAATGTTTTTATCAGTACTGTCGCCATTATTGCGATATTTTTAGCATTGGTCGTATTTGCACCCGATGCTTTTTCAGTTTTTACCCAGCAACTGAACCAGTGGATTACCACGTCCTTTAGCTGGTTCTATGTATTGTCGGTGGCGATATTTATCATCCTTCTGGCTTATATTGCCCTGTCGGATATGGGCAAAATCAAACTGGGGCCCGAGCATAGTCAACCGAAATATAGCAGTGCCTCCTGGTTTGCGATGTTATTCACCGCAGGCATGGGGATTGGCCTGATGTTCTTTGGTGTGGCCGAACCGGTGATGCATTATGTCACGCCACCTGCCGGTGAACCTGAAACCGTACTTGCTGCACAACAATCTATGCGGGTCACCTTTTTCCACTGGGGCTTACATGCCTGGGGCATTTATACGCTTGTTGGCCTGTCGTTAGCTTATTTTGCTTATCGGCATCAATTGCCTTTAAAAATCCGTTCGGCCTTGTATCCGCTGATTGGTCAAAAGATCTATGGACCGATTGGAGATGGCGTCGATACCTTTGCCACCATTGGTACGGTATTTGGTGTCGCTACTACGCTTGGTTTCGGGGTGACCCAAATCAATTCAGGTTTGAACTATTTGTTTGGCATTGAACAGGCACCCAGTACTCAGGTCATTTTGATTATTGTGGTCAGTGCCATGGCGGCGACTTCTGTATTTTTTGGATTAGACAAAGGAATTAAACGTTTATCTGAACTAAATTTGGTACTTGCACTGCTGTTGCTGATTTTTGTCTTTGTGGCAGGTCCGAGTATTTATCTGTTACAGACGACTATTCAGAATGCCGGCCAGTATGTTTCAAATCTGTTCAGTATGACCTTTAATCTGTATGCCTATCAGCCAAGTGGCTGGATTGGGGGCTGGACCATCATGTACTGGGCCTGGTGGATTTCCTGGTCGCCATTTGTCGGGATGTTTATTGCCCGGGTCTCGGAAGGCCGCAGTATTCGTGAATTTATCGTGGGTGTATTGCTGATTCCGACTGGATTTACCCTGATCTGGATGGGCTTTATGGGCAATGCCGCACTGTACAGCATTATGCATGAAGCCAATACTGGCTTATTAGAGGCAGTTCAGCGTGATTCATCAGTGGCCCTATTTGAGTTTCTGAACAATCTGCCTTTCAGCTCAGTGACCAGCATCATTGCAACTTTACTGGTCATGCTGTTCTTTGTGACTTCTGCCGATTCAGGGGCATTGGTGACTGATTATCTGACAGCGAAAAGTGATAATTCACCGACTTGGCAGCGTCTGTTCTGGACCGTACTCATGGCTTTATTAGCCATCATCCTTTTGCTGGCCGGTGGCTTAGAGGCCTTGCAATCGGCCACGATTATGAGCGCTTTGCCATTTACATTTATTATGCTGCTGATGTGTTGGGGATTAATCAAAGCCCTACATCTGGATGTCACCAAAATGCATGCACTGCAAGCCGCACGGATTACCCCGCGTGCGATCCAGAATCCACGCAGCTGGCAACAGCGCTTAGGCCTGATCATGCATTATCCGCATACTCAGGAAGAGGTGCAGCAGTATATTCACAATACGGTGAATAAGGCATTTCTCAGCTTTCAAAGTGAATTGAAACGGCGCCGATTACATGTAGCGATTAGCCCGCTAGAAGACGGTATACAGCTCCGTGTTGATCATCAGGATGAAATTAATTTTATCTATCAGGTCAATGCCACTCAGACTTTAAGTCCAAGCTTTATGGCTGAACTGGAGAATGCGGGAGTAGATTCCTATCAGGCAGAAGTCTTTTTAAGAGAAGGTGGGCAGGGTTATGATGTGATGGAGTGGACGCAAGAAGATCTACTGCAGGATATCATTGATCAATATGAACGTCATTTGCACTTCTTAAGTCTGGTACGTACGCCTGAGTAAACAGAGTCATAAAACAATAAAAAAGGACGCAATATGCGTCCTTTTTTGATTCAGAATCTAATCAGAAATTAGAAACGGAATTTGGCATTTACGCCGATCGTTTGAGTATCACGAACTTGAGCAGTTTGCGCAAGATTTGCTTCGTAGTTAGCATTTACATAAGATGCGCCAACTGCAACAGCAGGAGTAATGAAGTAGTTTACGTTCGCGCCCCAAGCTTTGTCTGGAGAACCAGCAAAGCTAGATTCCATATAAGAAGCACCAACGCTTAACTGTGGGTTAAGGAAAAGAGTTGTACCTAAGTTGTAGGCAGTATCTTCACCATAAACTAAACCGCTTTCAAAACCAATTGACATGTTAGTACCGTCGATTGCACCAACGTATTTAGTACGTGCAGTGATCGCATCTGTCTTATCAGCAATTGTTGCAGATTCAAGAGCAGCTTTAGCAACGCCGTTAGACACAATATTGAATGCATCTAAAGAAGCTTGGTCAGCAACGCTGGTATAACCAACAGCAACTAAGAAGTTAGGAGCAACTAAAGCACCAAGTTCTAATGCATAACGGTCGCCTTGATCGTCAGTTGCGTTAGCAGTTTTGCTATCAGCAATGGTATGGCTATAAGAAGCGCTTGCATAAACAGGCACAACTGAAGTTGGAACGTAAGCTTCACCTTTTACGCCGTAAGTATGATTTACAGTACGTGAACGTCCAGCTTCTTCTTGACCGTTTTCGCCATAGCTATACGCTAGAGCAACATTAGAAGCTTGGTTCAGGAAAGCAGCTTCAGCTAAAGGACCTTTAGAAGCGTCTACATCTTTTAAGTAGTAAGTACCTTGAACAGCGCCAGTGAAGTCTTTGTCATTTGCAGTGTTGTCGATGTACTCTGACTGACCTTGAACTTCGAATTGATATGCTTGAGCACCGGTCATCGCTAATAATACAGCAGTGGCTAAACCTAGTTTTTTCATGATATTTACCATTTTGTTACAAAAGATGTACAACATAAAACGTATTGTATTGTAACAATTTATTAAGTCAATCCAATTCGAAATCGCTAGTTTTTTAAGCTAAATCATTGTATTAATTTTGTGTAAAATTCAAGTATTAGGCTCCGAAGCTATTTCATATAAAAACTCTTGTATAACAAAAATCTAGACTTTAAATATAGAATCGGGACTAAAGATTAAGGAGAAATTATGTTGTTATTTTAATCAATTAATACGATTAATTATAATATATTTATCTATTAAAACAATTAATAATAGGTGAGTTAATTCATAAATGTGTCAAGAAGTGCAAAATGTCTGGCGCATCAGGTCTTTGATTGGATTGCTTGATTTTAAAGTATCATCAGCTTGGATCTTAGAATAGGTGTCTGTTTTTTGAGCTAAATGGGCATGTTTTATAATCTTGACTGGAGCAATCGGCTTTACATTTTGAGGGGAATTTTACATAATATGAAAATCAAGTTAGAGTTCACACTTTTATAGTGATTTAGCCTGATTCTCCACAATTTTTTGTTTTATCGCCCAGCTTTCCCCAAGGTTGGGCTTTTTTTTGTCCAGCATTTTTTATTTCGGATCATTCCGTTTCTGAAAAAACCTTCAACTCAAAACAAGATGAGAAAAATAAATATTAGAATAATTTTAAGCACCAAAATAGTGCATATTGAAAAGTAAAAATAGAGGTCTAAAATTCAATAGCTAAAAAAAAGCCCGATTTTCATAGAAAATCGGGCTTTTTTCGCCAAAATTTGCGGGTAAACTAAAATATCTGCTGAGGAATAATTTAACTCGCCCTAATGCGGTGCATTATGCACCTATTTGTTGCAGGTGTAAATAGTGCAGAAAGCAAGTTTTTATATTTTTTAGCTGCTTAAATTCCCTTGCTTTTGTAAGACTTTATAGGGAATTGTGGTTATGAAACCCTGCATTAAAGTTTCAAATGAACTAACTTAAGTATCTGAAAATAATAGATGATAAAAATTCATTAAAAACATAAGTGAAGTAAGACTAAAGGCTTTAAGACCATCCTGTTTTATTTGTATAATAATCAATCTATTTAGCTTTGCTTGTCATATTGGGGCGTAATACAACAGCATGAATACCTTACGCTCTGAGTGGATCAGTAAACGTTTGTACTGGTCGATGTCGATTATTATTTTATGTTTACTTTGCATCTGTATTCCCTTAATTGTGAGTAGCAGTCAAAGTTATTTAAAATCCAGACAAACTTATCAACAATTGAATGCCTTACAGCAGGTCGCTGATCTGGCGAATAAAATTTCGCGTGAGCGTGCGCCTGCCAATAAAGCCATGTCCAGTTCGGTGCAGGAATTTGCCCAGCATCAGCAAGAGTTAATCAGCTATCGTCAACAGGTGGATCGGCAATTGTCCCAGACCGCGGATGTCTTGACGGAGGTCGGGTTTAACAACCTGAGTCAGCAACTTTCACAGCTTGAAAATAGTTTGAAAAAAGGACGTGCACAGGTTGATGCCTATACCCGGATGCCACGTCAGCAACGCAGTGCGCAAGAGCTTGATCAGGCAATTCTGGCCATGTTTGCTGCCTGGGAAAGTTGCCGTGAACTTTTGCGTGACGTGGCGGTGGCTTCAGATAGCTCGTCCACCCCTCTGAATAACTATATCAGCCAGATTCTATTTTTATCTGATTTACGTGATCAGGCGGGGCGGGTTGCCTCGTCTATCATGGCGCATGTGACTTTTGAAGCGCCGCTTCCCACTGAAAATATTACCCGTTCTTTACAGACCCAACATCAGGTGCGTTATTTGTGGGCCTTGATTGATACCATTCAGCCTGTTCAAGATAAAACAGAGGAGTTCATTCGTTTACATCGACGGGTAGAAACCGAGTTTATTCAGCAAGGCTTACCGATTGTGAGTGAACTGATCAGTGACAGTCTGGAGCAACGTGACTACCGTTTGAGCGGAACAGAGCTGACTGAAGCGATGGTAGATAAATTTGCGACTGTGGTAGACCTGCAAACTTACCTACTGCAATACAGCAGAGATGCCGCTATTCAGGAAATGAACAGCAATATGCAGCGTTTGATCTGGAGCGTGTTGGTGTCGTTGATTTCATTACTGACCGCGATTTCAACCATGATTTTTGCACGTAAACAGGTATTCCTGCCGCTGATTCAGGCACGCCGCATGTTGTTGAGTTTGTCTAAAAACTCGGGTCGTCAAAAAATTGATATGCGGCTGCGTGAAGTGAATCATTCTGATTCTTTATTCGCTGCCATTCAGAAATTGCAACAGATGTTGCAAGAACGTGATGCGCTGGAATTCCGTTTAAAGAATATTGCTCATTCCGATTCCTTGACCGGATTATCCAACCGTTTCGCGCTGGAAGAATATATCCGTTTTATGGAAAATCAGCCGGGTCAACTGAGCCAAACCTGTTTGATGATTATTGATATTGATCATTTTAAACAGGTGAATGATCAATATGGGCATATTATTGGCGATCAGGTGATTCAACTGGTGGCCGAACGTTTGCAAGCCAATGTCCGTGCTACAGATTTGCTGGTGCGTTATGGTGGTGATGAATTTCTGGTACTGATTGAAAATATCCAGATGGAACAGGCATTGGTTGTGGCCGATAACATTCGGGCTGAAGTGGCTGAGCGTCATATTGTGACTGCAGCAGGAGACGAGATTCAGATTTCGGTCAGTATTGGTGTGGCGATTGGTGCCGTGTCCTGGATGGCTTTATTGTCCAATGCAGATGATGCTTTGTTTGCAGCAAAGGCCAAAGGACGCAATGCGGTGGCAGAGGTTTAAATTCTTAGCCCAGTACTTTTTAATTTAAATTTAAGCGAACTTATCACTCTTAGATGCTAATAAAGATGAAACCAGAACAAAGATTAGAGCAAATATTTAGAGAAAATGAAAACAAAGGTATGGCTGTGGCTATTACTGGATCTTGGGGAGTGGGTAAGACGTTCTTTTGGAATACGTTTAGAAAGAATAATCCAAATAAAAAGAAATATGTGTATGTTTCTTTATTTGGGTTGGAGTCATTAAGTGACTTAAAAACTCATATTTATAGTCATATTGAAAATAATAGCTCTGCCATTGAAATTCCTCAATGGATAAGAGGGCTACCCTCTATTCTAAAAGAGACCAAAATTTCTCAATTTGGTATTAGCTCCTCAGCAAAGATATTTGACAGTTTAATGTTTAATCAAGTTAAAGATGCCATTATCTGCTTTGATGATTTTGAACGTATGTCGAATAAGCTTGATATCAAAGATGTTATGGGCTTAGCGAATCAATTGAAATTGGAGCGTAACTGCCAAGTAATTTTAATTTTAGATGAGTCAAAAACTGAGAATGAAAATAAGAAAAAATATGCTGAATACAAAGAAAAACTGATTGATGAAGAAATTAAAATTACATCTGTTGAACCTTTGCTTCGTGAAAATGCGAAAGATATAGATGAACCTTTAGTAAATTTAATGGTGAAATTTGCAGATAAATTAGAAATTCATAATTTTCGCTTTTTTCAAAAAGTGATTAAGCTATATAAACAATTTCTAGAACAATTACCTGCGCAAGTGGCAGATACAACAAAAGAAATTATTTTGGTTCGAGTATTACAAGGATATTTTATTGAGGATTTTGGTAAAAAGTCTGAGTTCGGATGGGAAGATATCAAGTTAGTATTTGAAGATAAACAAAAAGGTTGGTCTGAACAAAAAGTAAATACATATGAAAGCTTAAAATCATTAAATTATGATTTTGTTCATACTGATGAATGGCTAATTGAGTTTAAAAAGTACTTTGATCAAAAAGGTGATCCTAATTTTGAAGAACTGCGAAAATTAGCTAATTCAGATCTGATTTCAGAAGAAAACAATAGATTAAAAAATGAATTTCATAGAATGTTTGAAGTATTTTGGCAGATACAAGCAGATGTGAAATTTCCTAATCAATTATTTGAGATAACCAAAAAAGTGATTGGGTTAGATAGTTTGGGTAATGTAAGTTTTGCTATTACATTGTTAGAAGTTTTTGGCGAAGTAGAAAAAGTTAGAGAGTTAGAAGAAATTACTAGTGAGTGGATAAAACAAAAAATTCAGAAGAATAAAAGATTATTTTATAATTTTGATAGTTTTGGTGAGATAAGACCAATATTTAAAAACATTATAGAGAATTTTGATTCAAATACAGACAACTTACCTTCTTTGATCAATGCGGTTTTTCAAATATATGTTAAGCAAGGATGGAATCACGAAGATGAGTTATCTGTAAAGTGTGCAACTAAACAAGACTGGGAGAGATTTTTATTTGATCAAGTATCTGGTGATTCTAGATTTGAGTCTATAAATAGTAGCTATATTGTTAAGAAGATACTAGAGAGAGAAAATGAATCAGATTTTGGATACAAGTTCAGAAGTACGGTTAAAGAAATATACCTAGAAAGAGGACAGAAATCAGAATTTTATAGAAACTATATGAACTACTTGATTTCAAGATTAGATAATTAAAAAGGAGCTCATTTGAGCTCCTTTTAAAAATATTACAACAACGGCTTCAAGAATTTACCCGTATGTGACGCTTTCACTTTCACGACTTCTTCAGGTGTACCTTCCGCGACAATCATACCGCCACCCGAACCACCTTCAGGGCCTAAATCCACCACCCAGTCGGCAGTTTTAATTACGTCCAGATTATGCTCAATCACCACGATGGTATTACCCTTGTCACGGAGCTGATGCAGGATATCCAGCAGTTTGGCAATATCATGGAAATGCAGACCCGTGGTCGGTTCATCCAGAATATATAGGGTTTGACCAGTATCGCGTTTGGCCAGTTCACGTGCCAGTTTGACACGCTGTGCTTCACCACCAGAAAGAGTGGTCGCAGACTGACCCAGACGAATATAACCCAGACCCACCTGATGCAATGTTTCTAGACGGCGGTGAATCACCGGAATGGCATCAAAGAAATGCATCGCATCTTCAACAGTCATCTGCAAGACATCGGAAATATTCTTGCCCTTATAGTTTACTTCCAGCGTTTCACGGTTATAGCGTTTGCCATGACAGGCATCACATGGCACATACATATCCGGCAGGAAATGCATCGCCACCTTGATCATGCCGTCACCTTCACAGGCTTCACAGCGGCCACCTTTTACGTTAAAAGAGAAACGGCCGGCGGCATAACCGCGTGCCTTGGCTTCTTGCGTCTGTGAAAACAGTTCACGAATCGGGGTGAATAGACCGGTATAAGTCGCCGGATTGGAACGTGGGGTACGGCCGATCGGACTCTGGTCAATATCCACGACTTTGTCGAGGAACTGCAAACCATCAATCGATTCAAACTTTTCCGAAGTTAAAGTGGTGGCACCATTGAGCTGGGTCGCCGCCAAAGGTAACAAGGTACGGTTGATCAAGGTCGATTTACCCGAACCGGACACCCCGGTAACACAGGTCATAATACCTAAAGGAATGGTCAGATCGACTTTTTTCAGGTTATGCCCGGATGCTCCCATCAGCTTGATCTGTTCTTTAGGCTTAGGCGGTTGAATCCGTTTTTTCGGCACTTCAATTTTTAATTTTCCGGATAAATATTTTCCGGTCAGCGAGTCCGGATTGGCCAGAATTTCATCATACGTTCCTTCGGCAATCACATGCCCACCATGCACACCGGCACCCGGACCGATATCAATAATATGATCGGCGGCACGAATCGCATCTTCATCATGCTCGACCACCAAGACGGTATTGCCCAGATCACGCAGACGGATCAGGGTCTGTAACAGACGGTCGTTATCACGCTGATGCAGACCAATTGATGGTTCATCCAGCACATACATGACGCCCATCAAACCGGCACCGATCTGTGAGGCCAGACGGATTCGCTGCGCTTCACCACCAGACAGAGTTTCAGCTGAACGTGACAGGCTGAGATAGTTCAGGCCGACCGAAACCAGAAAGTGCAGACGTTCACGGATTTCCTTGAAAATCTTGTCAGCGATTTCACCACGTGCACCTTCCAGATGAATGTCTTGATAATAGCTTTCAGCATCGCCAATCGACATACGGGTAATATCGGCAATGGTCTTGTCCAGAATTTTCACATTACGCGAAATTTCATTTAGACGTGAACCATCACAGGCATCACAGGCAGCATTGGATAAATATTGCGCCAGATCATCACGGACATAATTACTTTCAGTTTCACGATAACGGCGTTCCAGATGCGGCAAAATTCCTTCAAAAGGAATGACCCGATTATGGCGACGACCACGCTCATCGATATAGCTCAGATCAATTTTTTCTTTGCCGGTGCCGTACAGAAATTTTTTCTTGGTATCGGCATCCAGTTCATTCCACGGCGTTTCTAGCGAAAAACCAAAATGCTCGGCGACTTTCTGGATCATGCTGTAATAGTAAGGACGCTGACGGTCCCAGCCACGAATCGCGCCTTGGCTAACGCTGACTTCAGGATTGGGAATCAGTTTGTCGGCACTGAAATGGCTGCGGGTCCCTAGACCATCACAGACCGGACAGGCACCAAAAGGATTGTTGAATGAAAACAGGCGTGGTTCCAGTTCAGCCACTGCACGGTCACATTCCGGGCAGGAGTGTTTGGCTGAAAACACACGATCGTTATGCTCGCCCTTCATCCAGGATAAAATCGCGATATCACCACCGAGACGTAGCGCGGTTTCAAAACTTTCTGCAATACGGTTACCCAGATCATCACGAACCTTAAAGCGGTCGACCACCACTTCAATGGTATGTTTTTTCTTTTTATCCAGCTCAGGTGGTGGATCAATTTCCATGATCTCGCCATCCACTCGGGCGCGGACAAAACCCTGACTTTGTAGCTGTTCAAACAGCGCTGTATATTCGCCCTTACGTTCGCGCACGACCGGTGCTAACAATAACAGCGCAGTGCCTTCTTCCAGTGCTTTGACTGCATCAACCATTTCAGTGACTGTTTGTGCCACCATCGGCAGGTCATGTTCAGGACAGAACGGTGTACCGACACGCGCATACAGTAGACGTAAATAGTCATAAATTTCGGTAATGGTTCCCACGGTAGAACGTGGGTTATGGCTGGTAGATTTCTGCTCGATGGCGATGGCTGGACTCAAGCCCTCAATCGAATCCACTTCCGGTTTTTCCATCTGGGAAAGGAACTGGCGGGCATAGGCAGACAGCGATTCCACATAACGGCGCTGACCTTCGGCATATAAGGTATCAAAGGCAAGCGAGGACTTACCTGAACCAGACAGTCCCGTAATCACCACAAACTTGTCGCGTGGTATATCAAGGTTCACATTTTTCAGGTTATGGGTACGTGCGCCTCGAATACGGATGTGGCTTTGGCTCATGCAAGGATCCTAGAATATTCATCAAAAACCCTTATATGATACCGGATGAAAAATGTTCAAGTGCAAATAAAAGTATTTTAAACGTCAAGTTATGTCGGTGATTGGTCAATTCATCACAAAATTAAGAAACACAACAGCAGATCATTTAAATATTCACAATCATCATGTACAAGGTAAATACTTAACAAGCCGCTGCATAACGGCGTTCAAAGATAGACTCAATCTCTTCAAAACAGCGGTCACGTAGCACATCATGATGCAGACGTGCATAAAAATTGACTTCATTTTCCAGAATGTGCAGAAAGTCCTCATAGTCTTTTCGGAAAAAATCCAAGTCGAGCAAATCGTTACGGCGTGCCTGATGACAGCGATACTTTTCAATAAATTTCAGTAGATGTTTTTGGATATGCGTGTTGGTATGGTAAATCAGATAAGTGGCTGCCGAACCACAATCTAGACAGCCTTGTTCCAGATAGATTTCTTCATTGTTGAACCAGCAACATTGCAGGGTAAAAAATGCCCGAATCGCTTCGGTGCCTAAAGTATTCATATCATCTGCCTCTTTCCGGGATTGATTTTATTAATTGATAATTATTCTCAATTATTGTGCGGCAATTTTGGGCTTATAGCTAGGTCTAGCGTACCGGCCCGTTCTATCCTTGTTTTTTTTCAGACTAAGCCGTTTTTATGATCAATTCATGACAGTAGAAATTTTTTTTGAACGGCTATAACCGAAAAGCCCTGTCTTAAACAGGGCTTTTTCTATTCGTCTTATTCATCCAGACCAGGCCACTGGCGTTGCTCAAAGGCACTGTCCCAGAATAACCATTCCAGACGGGCAGCATGCGTATAAGCTGCATGCATTTTTTCTAGTGTATCGGCATCAACACGCGCTGCAACACGGTCAACGGTCGCAATCACATTCCGCACCGCAGTGTGGAATTCCTCTCCTGAATAGGTATCCACCCAGGCTTGATACGGATTATTCGGCGCAGAGTTGTCGACAATATCTTTACCAACTTCGGCATAAATCCAGAAACAAGGCAGCAACGAGGCTAGCACCACCGGGTAGCTTTCTGACCAGGCGGTCGAAGTCAGATAAGAAGTATAGTGATGACATGCCAGCGTCAACGGTGTCTGCTCAAATTGCTCTTTGCTAATGCCAAAATCTTGCATAAAGCCATCATGCAGGCTACGTTCCACCACAATCGCAATTTTGGCTGCCTCGGCAAACTGGATTACATCGTCCGCTTCAAAAGCTTTGGCGGCACACACGGCCAGTGCACGGCCATAGGCCAGTAAATAATGCGCATCCTGAATCACATAATGACTAAAGGCTTCACGGCTTAAAGTACCTTGCGCCAGTTGCTGATTAAAGGGCAGGGCCAGGGTCTTCTGATAAAGTCCGAGATTACGTTGCCATACCTCTTGTGAAAAACTCATGCTGAAAATCCTTTGCAGTTCAAGTTAAACCATGCGGCACTATAGCAAAGATCGGGCTGTTTAAAAGATCGGCAAATTTTAAAAACAGAAAATAAGATAAAACAGCTCAGGAAGTGCTTTGGTTTATGCGCTAAAAGTTTCATAATTAGCTTAACTTTTCCTATTCGTATAGCTGCTCTCTCGCAGCCATACATTTATTTAATTTATCCAAGGTCGTTGTGTATGTTGAAACATTTTGGTTTCTCGATTGCATTTTCGATCGTGTGTCTTGGTTTGTCTGCGTATTGGGGTTATACCCATGGTCCTGACGCAGGCCTGCAAACCATGCTCACAGCGCTGACCATTACCGCTATTCTGGCGATTATGGAAGTGTCGTTGTCCTTTGATAACGCGGTTGTCAATGCCTCAGTCCTACGGGGTTGGGATCATTTCTGGAAAATGCTGTTCCTGACAGTCGGTATTCTGATTGCAGTTTTCGGGATGCGTTTGATCTTCCCAGTGGTCATTGTTGCAGTGACTGCAGACCTGGGCTTTATGGAAGTAGTACGTCTGGCCCTGAATGATCCGAAAGAATATTCAGCACGTTTAATGGCACATCATCCTGAAATTGCTGCTTTTGGTGGTGCTTTCCTGTTGATGGTATTCCTGAACTTCTTCCTGGATGAAGAAAAAGATACGCACTGGTTCAGACGGGTGGAACGCCGTCTGTCTAATTTGGCCAATGTGCCGGCAATGTCGGTGTTTATTGCACTGGTGGCCTTGTTAATCATGGCAGCCAATGTCGATGAAGCCAAACGTCTGGCAGTGACTATGGCCGGAATCTGGGGCATTGTGATTTATATCGGGGTGCAGGTTCTGAGCCATATGCTCGGTGGTGAACCGGAAGTCGATGAAGAAGGCAATGCCATTCGTCATGGTGAAAATGGCGTACCAACGGGTGTAGTGAAAGCCGGTATTGGTGGTTTCCTCTATCTAGAAGTCCTGGATGCCTCTTTCAGTTTTGATGGCGTGATCGGTGCCTTTGCGATTACCTCAGACGTGGTCATCATCATGCTGGGTCTGGCAATTGGTGCGATCTTTGTCCGTTCAATGACGATTTATCTGGTTGAGCAGGGCACATTGGATGCCTATATCTACCTGGAACATGGTGCGCATTATGCCATCGGTGCACTGGCTTTCATTATGATTGCCAGTGGAACCGGTCTGCATGTACCAGAAGTGGTGACCGGTCTGATCGGTGTGGCTTTTATTGTCTGGGCAGTATTCGCCTCGATTCAGTACAAGAAACGTCAGGCAGCTTTAGACAAATAAAGCACTGTCCCTGAATGAAAGCGTAGCTCCGGCTGCGCTTTTTTTGTTTTTAGATTGGCATCATCTTTATTTCAAATAAAATTCATGTCTTATTAATGAGCTGAATGTCCTATAATCTGGGCTCCAAATTAATTAACCCAATCGCCATAATTTATGATGAATGCTTTAGAACGTCGTTCAACCTTTGCCCTGAGCAGTATTTTTGCACTGCGCATGCTGGGGTTGTTTATGATTATCCCGGTGTTTTCTGTGGCAGGGCAGGCATATCAATATGCGACGCCTGCACTGATCGGTTTGGCGGTCGGGGTCTATGGTCTGACCCAGGCACTGTTACAGATTCCATTCAGCCTGATTGCGGATCGTTACAGCCGTAAGCCACTGGTGGTTTTAGGGCTGCTATTATTTGCGCTGGGCGGTGCGATTGCGGCCATGTCGGACACCATTTATGGCGTGATTATCGGCCGTGCAATCGCTGGCGGTGGTGCGGTATCGGCTGTGGTGATGGCACTGCTGGCAGATGTCACCCGTGAAGAAAACCGTATGAAAGCCATGGCAATGATGGGCATGAGTATCGGCCTGTCCTTTGTGGTGGCCTTTAGTCTGGGGCCTTGGCTAACGGGTCTGGTGGGCATCTCTGGGTTGTTCTGGGTCACCACGGTGATGGGCCTGGCGGCGATTGCCATGCTGCTGATGGTGCCGAAAGTCACGCGGCATCATAAAAACTTTCAGCAGGGCTATCTGGCACAGTTGAAACAGGTAATCAAAATCGGGGATCTGAATCGTCTGCATGTGTCGGTCTTTACCCTGCATTTATTGCTCACCGCCATGTTTATCTATGTGCCTTCACAGCTGATCGAATTTGCTGATCTGCCACTTTCCAGTCATGGCTGGGTATATTTGCCGCTGTTGGTACTGAGCCTGTTTTTTGCTTTTCCGAGTATTATCCTGGCAGAAAAATACCACAAAATGCGGGCGATTTTTCTGGTGGCCATTACCGGTATTATTCTGGGTTTAATGGTGATGGCATTTGGTTTTGAATCCAAATATGTCTTGCTGATTGGTTTAGGGTTGTTCTTCATTGCCTTTAATGTGATGGAAGCCCTGTTGCCGTCCTGGTTGTCGAAAGCGGCACCGATCCAGTCCAAAGCGACGGCAATGGGCGTAAATGCCAGCAGCCAGTTTTTAGGGGCTTTCTTTGGCGGTATGATTGGCGGACAATTGCTGCTGCTAAACAATACCTCGATGGGCTGGAGTATCCTGACAGGAATCGCGATCATCTGGCTGCTGATGAGTTTTGGCCTGGCTCAGCCACGCTATCTGTCATCGCTGGTACTGCGATTGCCGGAAAGCAGACAAACTGACGAATGGACTTCTCAGCTTTTGGCGATTCGTGGTATTGAAGAGGTCGTGGTGATGTCTGAACAGCAAGTTGCCTATGTAAAAGTCGATAAACAGCAGATTGATGATGCTTCGCGACAACAATTAACGCACTTGTTAGGTAAAGAGGTAGCCATTTAAGCATAACTCTTATAAAGTAAAATACAGAAATATATAGGAAGTAAACGGCAAATGCGTGGTGTAAATAAAGTTATTTTAGTGGGTACTTTGGGTAAAGATCCGGAAACCAAAACTTTTGCAAATGGTGGCTCTCTCACTCAATTCTCGATCGCAACCAGCGATTCGTGGACAGATAAAAGTACCGGTGAACGTAAAGAACAAACGGAATGGCACCGTATCGTGTTGCATAACCGTTTAGGTGAAATTGCGCAGCAATATCTTCGTAAAGGCTCAAAAGTATATATTGAAGGTTCATTACGTACCCGTCAGTGGACTGACCAGAATGGTCAGGAACGCTATACGACAGAAATCCGTGGTGAGCAAATGCAGATGCTGGACTCTAGCCGTCCTCAAAACGATCAGGGCGAGAGCAGCTTTAACCAGCCACGCTTTAATAACAATAATCAGGCGAACAACAACCAGGGTGGTTATGGCAATAACCCGCAATCAGGTTATGGTTCAGCGCCACAGCAAGGCGGTTTTAGCAACAACCAGGGCGGCGGTTATGGCAACAATAATCCGAGTGGTTTTGCGCCGAAATCTGCACCTGCTCCAACAGCAGCACCTGCAGCAGATCTAGATGATGACCTTCCATTTTGATCTATTAGAACGGTAAATCATCATTAAAACCCACCTGAATGCGGTGGGTTTTTTATGTCTTGAAGATTGGTATTGAGTTTGCATAAAGCCCGACTTATTAGAAGAATCATAAGTGTTAAAGCATTATCTTGCTTTTGATCAGCACAACTCTGCATCGAGAAAATAAATGAGATTAACAATACTAATAGAAATTAATGATCTAAAAAAGCGATCATTTTTATAAAAACTTGCGGTTTTACCTATTTTGAAATTTTTCGTATTCTAGCTTCACAAGATAAGCAATCCCAGAAATAAGCCAGAGGAAATATCTCATGAGTTTAATCAATACTGAAATCAAATCATTCAATGCAACTGCTTACCACAATGGTCAGTTCATCGAAGTTTCTGAGCAAGACCTGAAAGGAAAATGGTCAGTGGTGTTTTTCTATCCTGCAGATTTCACCTTTGTTTGTCCAACTGAATTAGGCGATCTTGCTGATCAGTATGCTGAATTCCAGAAAATGGGTGTAGAAATCTATGGCGTGTCTACCGATACTCATTTCACCCATAAAGCTTGGCATGATACCTCTGACGTGATTGGTAAAATCCAGTATCCATTGATTGGTGATCCAACCTGGACTTTGTCTAAAAACTTCGAAGTATTGATTGAAGCTGAAGGTCTGGCAGATCGTGGTACTTTCGTGATTGATCCAGAAGGTAAAATCCAGATCATTGAAATCAACGCGGGTGGTATTGGCCGTGATGCACAAGAGCTTCTTCGTAAAGTGAAAGCTGCACAATATGTACATGCGCACCCAGGTGAAGTTTGTCCGGCAAAATGGAAAGAAGGTGAAGCAACACTAGCGCCGTCAATCGACCTGGTGGGTAAAATCTAATTCAAACCTAGTTCTTTGAAGCAAAAAATCCAGCATAAGTTGCTGGATTTTTTATTTTTTTAGTTTAGAGATTTATGAATTCTAGACAAAAACATCATGCCATTTGATTTCTATTTGAGAACAAAATGAGAATTGAGGAATTGCACTCTATGCTTTTTAAGCGGCTTATGCGAGGCAATCAAGTAAGCGCAATACCATGCTGAATGATTGACTAGGCCTGAAAACAAAGAAGCCTCTGCTTTCGCAGAGGCTTTTATTTTATAAGGCGCTGTAGTTTCTTGTCGTTTTAAACAATTTTCGCATAAACGCATCTGAATGGAACCGGATGAATTTATGGTTTTCTTATGCTGCGAATCATAGGTATTTAAAAAGTATTTGTCAACCAAGGATTATAAAAATGGTTAATTAAATTATTTGTTTTTAAAGCGAATTTTCAAGTTTTTAGATAAAAATATGAATAAAATCTTAGATTTGATGGAATTTTAACTAAGGCAGAAAAATGAATAAAAAGCAGGTGAAATTGAACAAAAAGGCCTTTACGAAAAACATATATTCTGGAAGATTTTAATAACCTGTTTGATTGGCGCATGGTACATAATTTCTGTAGTTTTTCAATGACGGATGATCAGTTTGGATATCGCAGTAATTGGTAGTGGCATGGCCGGACTGGCTACAGCCAGAATTCTCCAGGACGCAGGGCATCACATCACGATTTTTGAAGCACTTCCAGGTCGCGGCATGGACAGTCATAGCCTTGAATTTGAAGGGGGCCTGATTGACGCACCTTTACGTGTGATGAACCCCTATCTGTGGAAAAACACCCTGAGTCTAGCCACACATCTGGGCATTAAAACTTATCCGGTGCGGACCTATATGGCCTGCAGCTGGTTATTTGAAGATAAAACTGAAACCTGGCTGACCACATCGCGCAGCCGAATTGGCAATATCCCGATTATCAACAACCGTAAAGGTCTGCAGCAGTATGGCTGGCGTCTGGTCAAAGGCCTGTTACAGTTAAAAGTTGCATTAACCAAATTCTTTAAATCGAAAAATCAGGACATCAGCCTGGCAGAATTTATCAATCGTAACGAGATTGAAGAAGTGTTCTGGCACGGTGCGGTGATGCCGGTGCTATATACCATCTGTACCTGCAATCCGAAAACCATTGGTGAATGGCCAGCTAAACCGTTGTTAATTTTTCTGCGTCAATTAACCGATGGCGATGCGTTACTGCGTCTGCAAGGCGGTACACCAGCGTTGGTCGATAAGCTGATTGAAGGCATTCAGATTGAAGACGGTTCAGCAATTACACTGGTACAAGAGCAGGGCGATCAGGTCAAAGTTGAAAATGCGGCCGGTTATTCAAAACTGTTTGACCGGGTGATTGTCGCGACACCGACCACCAAAATTGAGGAGTTCCTGGATCCGGTACAATTCGCCAGTGAAATTGAATTATTGAAGAAATTCAAATTCGAACAAGGCGAACTGGTGATTCATACCGATGCCAGCGTAATGCCGCCAAAACGTAAAGACTGGGCCGTACTCAGCTATATGATGGACCGTAAATTTACTCGTCAGCAATTTACCGTGTGGCTTAACTCGATTGAACCTTCTTTGGTTGGCAAGTCGGCCGTGTTTCAGACCTGGCGTCCGGTAACCGAGATTGATCCGAAGAAAGTGATCAAATCGGTCATGCTGACGCGTGCAGTCGTCGATGCTAATACGGTGGCACTGAATAAGGAATTGCAGCAACGTCATCTGGATGCCAACCGTAAGGTCTTCTTCTGCGGTTCATGGTCATGTGACGGTTTGCCGATTCTGGAATCGGCAGTGACCTCAGCGATGAAGATTGCAGAAATCTTTGGTGCGCCTTTACCATTTCAGGGTTTAAAACCTGTGGTTGAGGTTGCTCCGCAACTGGGTTATTAATCCATGCAATGGCTTCAGGCACTGCGTCAGCATCTTCCCCAGCACAAGTATGCAATTGATGCCGCTGTGTTGGGCGATCATGCGCAATTGCCCTGGAGCAATTTAGGGTATTGGCAAGCAGGTCAGCAGGATTATGCGGCTGCCTGTCGTATGCTCACCGATCACCTTGCACAAACTGTAAATTTAAATTCAAAAGATAAACTGCTGGATTTAGGCTGCGGTCAGGGTGCAAGTTTGCTGTACTGGCAACAACACTATCAGGTGCAATATCTGGCGGGGGTTGAGCTGCAGGCTGCTTGTGTAGCTAATATTCAGCAACATCTGCCAGAACTGAATGCCATTTATCAGGCGTCATTTTTGCGTTTAAAAGAATTGCCATTTTCCCAGCGTTTTGATGTGGTGCTGTGTCTGGATGCGGCTTATCACAGTCCTGTGCCTTTATTCTTGGAGCAGATCCGTAGTGTTTTAAATTCAAATGCACGGATTGGTTTTCATCATCTGGTTTTGTCCGAGCGTTGGGAAAATTTAAATGCATTACAACGGCGTAAATATCAGTTTTTATTGAAATCTGCCGATGTGAATTTAAAAGATTTAATGACAGTGGGTGCATTATATGCCTGTCTGGATCGTTTTGAATTTAAAAATATCCAGATTCAGGATCTGTCCGAGCCGGTATTTTCAGGCTTTGCGGATTATGTGCAAAAAACTTTGAATTCAAAAGCATCAGATGATCAGGCTCAAGGTTCAAAACTGGATCATTTTAAAATTCAGATGACAGCGAAACTATGCCGAAAATTATATCAGGAAGGGATTGTGAGATATGTGCAAGTGACGGCACAATCGAAGCACTAGAAAGTGCAAGAAGACTCAGCTGAAAATACCAAAACCCAGAAACATCAAAGCCTCACTAAAAAGCGAGGCTAAGATATGGTGCCGGCACACGGATTCGAACTGTGGACCTACTGATTACAAGTCAGTTGCTCTACCAACTGAGCTATGCCGGCATGGTGGAGTGCATTTTACAGATTTTTTTTGGTCACGCAAGCCAAAAAATAACCGTTTAAACTGTTTCGGCAGGATTTGTTTATTTTGACCGGATGGATGAAAAGTTCTGTTTTAGGCTATGCGCAAAGAAATGGCCCATATGTGCAGATATGGGCGAGGGTGAAAGCACAGGATTGGTTATGGATATGAGTCGGTTATAAGTTATCTGTTTTTCAGGATACGATCTAATTCTTGTGCACATTCCTCTAAAGTAAAGGCCATATCAAACTGCATTTGAGGTTTGAGTTCTTGAGCGAGGCTTCTCCACTGTTCGATGAGTCTCAAGGCTTTTTGAATTTTATGTTTATTGATGTCCTTGGCAATGGTCGGGGTATAACCGCCACGTTTTGCATTTTTAATCTGTTTGGCATAGTTTGCGCTGTTATTCATGTTCGCTCTCCGAATAGCAGTGTATCTATTTTTTAAATTCAAATTTGAATGGCCCGGTTCACTTGGTTATTTCTTTCTATCCTGTGGTTTTTATTCTCCTTTTAGTTGATTTATAAGCAACATAACATAGCTTTGATGACAATAAAATTAAGCTATTTCTGTGCCAGTTTTTTGTTTGAACACATAAATAAAAACCTGAAATGAATGGCGTACAAAAACTACACAATTCATCAGTTTTTTGGCTGATGAAAAATGAAAATTTTAAAAAATAAAATTGAGATTAAGCATTGAGCTGCAACAGATTTTTATGAACAAGGATTGATATCAATTCAATGATTTGCATAAGGCGATGGATAATAATATTTTAAGATCTAAGCAGATGATTTTTTTTGCTAATCAGATGATGGATAAAATTAAATATAAAAAAACCCGAATCATGTGATTCGGGTTTTTAAATTCTGGCGGTGAGAGAGGGATTCGAACCCTCGAAACGCTATAAACGTTTACACACTTTCCAGGCGTGCTCCTTCAGCCACTCGGACACCTCACCATAGGCCGAGGATAATAGCGAAAAAAACCAGCTGTGCCAAGCTGAAACAATTGATTTGCAGAAAAACTTTTAATGCGGTGCTATGATTCGCAAAAATGCTTGTTAAAAAACGAAGACAATATATGCAAAGCACTGCACAAAAGGCAGCTCTCCCGGTGATTACACTGGCTGCGCTTGGGGTCGTTTTCGGAGATATTGGTACCAGTCCGCTGTATGCACTGCGCCAATGCTTCCTTACCGCACATCTCGCCATTAGCGAAGCTTCTGTACTCGGTATCCTGTCCCTGATTTTCTGGTGCATGATGCTTACCATCAGCTTTAAATATGTCATGGTAATCATGCGTGCCGATAACAACGGCGAAGGCGGGATCATGTCACTGTTGGCATTAAACCTGCGTACCACACGAATCTCTGATCAAAAGAAAATATTCCTGATCGCTTTGGGTTTTGTCGGCGCATCGCTATTTTTCGGTGACGGGATTATCACCCCGGCAATCTCCGTGCTCTCAGCCATTGAAGGCCTGAGTATTGCCACACCCATTTTCAATCAATGGCTGGTGCCTTTATCCATCGGGATTTTGGCTGGACTGTTTATGGTTCAGCGACACGGCACAGCTACCATGGGCAAGTTTTTTGGGCCTTTAACCATGCTCTGGTTTTTGTCGATTGGCGGTTTTGGTTTGTGGAGTATTATTCAGACCCCATTTGTACTCTGGATGGTGAATCCCTACTGGGCCTATCATTTTGTAGTTGACCAGCCTTATGTGGCTTTTCTGACCATGGGGGCGGTCATTCTGACCATGACTGGTGGTGAAGCGATTTATGCCGATATGGGGCATTTTGGCCGTCTGCCGATTCGTCTGGCTTGGTTCATTATTGTCTTGCCATGTTTATTGCTGAATTATGCCGGGCAAGGCGCCTTGTTACTGCGTAGTCCTGAAGCTCTGGCGAATCCTTTCTATATGCTGCTGCCAGACTGGGCCTTATTTCCGATGATTGGACTGGCGACTGCAGCGGCGGTGATTGCCTCACAGGCGGTCATTACTGGGGTATTTTCTATGGTCAATCAAGCCATTCAATTGCGTTATTTGCCGCGCCTGTCAGTCAAGCATACCTCTGCATTGGAGCGTGGCCAGATTTATCTGCCTTTCATTAACTGGATGTTGTTTATCTCGGTGCTGATCCTGATTTTACTGTTTGAAAATAGTGCCAATCTGGCCAGTGCTTATGGCGTTGCGGTGACCATGACCATGCTCTGCGGCACCATTTTGATCTCGATTCTGGCCTATGGCTTCTGGCGTTGGCCGGTCTGGAAAGTAGCTTTATTTGCTGTACCATTCCTGGCACTGGATTTAGTCTTTGTGGCCTCAACGTCCTTGAAAATCGCTTCGGGTGGCTGGGTGCCAATTCTGATTGGTGCGGTACTGTTTACGATTCTCATGACCTGGAAAGACGGGCGTGCGTTGGTACTGAACCGGCTGGAACAGGATGCCTTGCCGATTGATCTGTTTATTAAAAGTATTTCGATGGGGGAAGGCACCAAGTTTGTGCCAGGCGATGCCATTTTCCTGACCGGTACACCAAATATTGTTCCGCATGCCATGTTGCATAATATTAAGCACAATAAGGTCTTGCATGAACGCAATATCATGTTGACGGTGATTACCCGGGATATTCCTTTTGTTGACAGGCAGGACCGGATTGAACTGGAAAAACTGAGTGAGCATTTTTACCGGGTGTTTATCTATTATGGTTTTAAGGATCAGCCGAATATTCCGGAAGCTTTACAACAGGCCTATGAGCAATGGGATTTTGAATATGACCTGATGCAGATCAGTTTCTTTATTTCACGTGAACGGATTATGCATACTGTGGGTGAGGGCATGGCACCGTGGCGGGAAAAGCTGTTTATTTCTATGCAGCGCAATACCAGTCCGGTCAGTGATTTCTATCAAATTCCACCCAACCGTGTGGTCGAGCTGGGCACCCAGATTCAGATGTAAATAAAATAAAAAGCATAAAAAAAACCAGAGGCACACTCTGGTTTTTTTATGAGAGAAACAATAAATAAATGAGTTTCAGATTATTGTTCGAGTTCTACCGCAGCCGGCACTTCAGGCGCAGCATTCAAAGGTTCTTCCATCAGTACTGGCTCTGCATCAGATTGAGCTGCAATTTCAGTTTGTTCATTGCTCACATCTGCTTCAGTCACAGCCGCTTGTTGCTGTGCTTCAGGCATCGGTTGTTCTGAAGCAATAGCTGCTTGCTGTTGCTCTTCAGACATTGCTGGTACAGCTGCTTGTTGTTCTTCCAGTGTTGGTTGTTGTTGAGGCGTCGTCATAGACGTGCTGGCTTCTACTTCTGATTCAGTGGCTGGTTCAACCAGATTGGCCGGCACCTCTGCTTCATTCATACCTGGTTCTGTGACAGGTGGTTGAGGAGAAACAGTACCTGAATTTGGTGCCTGAGTCATTGCTGGATCATTGGGCATTGGTGCTTGTGTGTTTGGCATGGCTGGTTGCGGTGCTGCTGCACGCGGATCGACCAGACGGATCTGACCAGAATTCACCAAGCTTTCTAAAGAGGCTTCCTGACCATTCACCTTGGTACTAATTTTAGCTTTAGACAAGCTTTCAAGTGTTTCACCTGGTTGAACTGGTGGCTCGGCAAATGCCGCTACGCTGATCACACTTGTGAATAATCCTAAACCTAATGCTTTAGAGAGTTTGGAATTCATGATTGACACCATTGCTAATAATTTTACGAATTGAGATAGGCCGTTAGCTTTACATACTCAATCCACTGGGCCAAACAAAGCTACGCAAACACCGAGAAACCTCATTTAAAAAGAAATAAAATTAGACAGTTTGTTACAACTAGCTGGGGTTTTAGATACTTATTGTTTATTTAGTAAACGAATGGTAGAGCCAAGATATACTTCACTTATACAGCTTGTTAAGCTCGGTCAAAATCTGTATTGATCTAAAAAGTACGTGTAAGAATGGCCAAGAAGCAGCGTAAATCCAAGAACTCTTTTTTTCAGTTTTTAAATGATAATAGTATTAAAGTCATTCTGGGCGTGGTGGCTTCGAGTAGCTTCGCCATCGCTTTTGGCCAGGAAAAAATCAGTCAGTGGGTGTCACTATCCTCTTCCAGTGATTCTGCCTGTCTGAACCAATTTTATCGGGATGTGCCGCCATATTCGATGAAAGACAGTCTGAAAAAAGACAGCTATTCACTGTGTTTTAATGGCTTTAATGTCGGTTATTCCGGGGTATCTAAAACGCCACTTTGGGTTGCAGAAGCCTTAACGCCAGCACGCTTAAGCCAGAAAATTCCCCGTGAAGATAATTTCCATGAAGAAGATCGGGTCAGTGCGAAGCATCGTGCCACATTGGCGGATTATCGCGGTTCAGGTTATGACCGTGGTCATATGGCACCGAATGCGGATATGCCTAACAAGGCTGCGCAGTCTGACAGTTTTTCATTGGCCAATATGGTGCCGCAAGCGCCCAAGAATAATCAGCAAGTCTGGCGTGAGCTGGAAGAAGCCACCCGTGCCATTGTGACCAAGCAGAAACAGGATGTCTATGTGGTGACCGGGCCGGTCTTTGCCGGGAAGAAGCTGAAAACCATTGGCAATGGCGTGATTGTGCCGACCGCGGTCTATAAGGCAGTTTATATGCCGAAAACCGGTGCCATTGGTGCTTACTATGCACCGAATGATAATTCGCTCAAAGTGCGTATTGTCAGTGTCTGCTATCTGGAAGAACAGCTCGGAATTAACCTATTCCCGCAGCTTACCGAAGAACAGAAACGCAATACCTATAAGCTGCCACTGACCGGAAATGCCGTAAAAGCCAACCAGAAAATCGAATATTCCAACTGGGATGCAGAAAGCCAGTGTGCCGAAGAGGTTTCCGAAGAAAACCTGCAGGCACTGCAACGCGAGTTTAAGTCTTCCGGTTCAAGCAGTTCGACCTCCTCTGCGACTGGCGGCACGATAGACAACGCGACGCAAGATGCCATCGTGAAACAGCTGATTGATGCCTTGTTGCAATATATTTTGCAGCTGTTGAAATAAGCTTGCTGAAAAAACTGGGATTCGGGTAGCATCGACATCAGACGTTCATGGACAAATAACAAAGACAGGTGAAGAAGATATGTTTAAAGCGTTTGAAAATGGCAGCGAATCCCATGCCATTCATGATCTGACTTTGGAAAATGATCTGGACTGCGTCAGCCTGTATGGCAACTTGCAAATCACCAAGGATCAGCAGGGACTGAAAGTGGCCAAAGCCTTGCAGGCTTTTCTGAATGATGTGGTACAACAACTGGAAAACACGCAGGACTTGCCAGAAAAAATTCAGCGTGATGATCTGGATGAAATTGAAAATCCATTTTTATAAGCATTTTTAAGCGCGATGATCTGCATGCTCCATGTGAAACATGCAGAAAAATGGTATTTGGAAATCCTGGCTTTTTAGAGGGTTTTTATTAAAAAGCCTAATTTTCTGCTCCCACAATATCTCCAAACACCAGCCAGAACGTGCCGAGCAATTCGGGAAGATATCTACCCATATTTTAATTCCTTATTTTTCTATCTATCATCAGGTGATAGGGGACAGGGATTAAAATCGTCAACCCTGCTTGAAGCCCGTATATCAAACGAACATGCTGGTAGTTTAAGCAGCTGGCATATTCTGTTGGCGCCACTGCTGCGGTGTCAGCTGGGTCCATTGCTTAAAGGCACGCTGAAACGCACTTTGTTCAGAATAACCCAGTAACATGGCAGTCTCCTGCAAACTCAAGTGCGGATCTTTCAGATATTGCATAGCCAGCATGCAGCGAATCTCCTGCATACATTGCTGATAAGTTTTGCCCTGTTTTTGTAAATGGCGTTGTAACTGACGCACGGAAAAATTCATCTGCTCGGCAATATGTTTGATCTGGAACAGGTTTTTTTGCAGGCCAATTAGAATCGCCTGTTGCAGCTGCTGATCTACCAGAGTGGAGTACGGGAATTTTTCTAATAATGCTTTGGCCTGTTGCATCAGCAGTTTTTGCAAGGTCTGGTCGCCCTGTTTCAGTGGTCTGGACAGTTCACTGACATGCATTAATACCTGATTTCTGGCTTGAGAAAATCGGACTTTACAGCCGAAATACTGCTCATAGAGTACAATATTTTTAGGCATTGCATGCTGGAAATGCACTTCATATAACTGAACCACGTGCGGGTTCTGAACATTAGCTTTTACGAATTCCGTCATTAGCGCAATCGCGATTTCATCGGTCAGTTGGGTATTCAGATGAAAGGGAACTTCAACCCAGCCAATCGACAGATAATCGCCTTGCCATTGCAGCTGAAGTGGGCCGCCATCATAAATCAGACGATGATAATCATGATAGCGCATAAAGGCTTCACCCAAGGTCTCACTTGAGAGTGCCAGATAGCCAATAATACCGAGGTGTTTAGCTTCAACCAGTTGGGCGATTTCCAAGCCTAAAGCCGGTCGTTGCAGCTGTTGATCAAGTGTCGTTAACAGATCACGCCACAAGGCGAAATCAAAGCGTTCCAGATTTTGAATGGCCAATAATTTCTCAGGGACTTCAAGCTGTTTCAACTGATAATAGTCCAAAAGTAAATGTCCTAAACCACCGTATACTGAACCTACGTAGTTTTTTAGAACCAGCATTTTTAATTCTTTTATTTTGTCGTATTTTGTCAATCATATTGAATATTTTGGTCAATATCTAGTCTTTTATTTAGCCTATATTAAAAATAGACCAAGAGGTAAAAGATTATGTGGAAAGGTTTTCTGGCAGGACTTGTCGTCGCAAATGGATTTGAATGGTTTGCACATAAATATGTATTGCATGGTGTTCACCAGCCGGGACAGAGCCGTTATAGTCCGGTACCCGAGAGTATGCGCTCACATTGGGAGCATCACCGGATTGTGCGAAAAACGGAATTTTCCGATTTCGGCTATGTAGAAGGATTGGACAACTGGCGTACCCGCAATGAAATTGCCTCACTGGCAGTCGTTGCGACCGTCTTTGGACTCAGTTTTTATCCCTTCTCCAAAGGCATGTCACTGGCCGCCCTGTATAGTGCAGGCAACTATTATTATTTACATCGCCGGGCTCATCTGGAACCGGAATGGGCCAAAAAGAAATTACCCTGGCATTATGATCATCATATGAATAGTAATCAGGATGCCAACTGGTGCGTCACCAAGCCCTGGTTTGACTATCTACTCGGGACCCGGGTGATTTCCTCGGCAGATTTGCAGGAACAGAATCCTTTAGGTTTGAGCTTGCCTGCACCGATCTCGGAAAAACTGAACCGCTGGGCAGCGCAATATTTTCCGGTTAAATCGGCCGATGCTTCCTCTAAAATGACAAAAAATACTGCAAAAAATACGGTAATGAAGCAGTTAAATACGCAGGTTATGGAGTAAAATAGGGCTTTGTCGTGATTTGTCAATAAAATACGATTGTATTGTCAATATTGTCCTGTGGATTTCACTTATATTTGCTCCTGTCGGTGAGCAAAGCCTCATACTGATAATGTTTCTGGGTGTAATGAGTTATTTTGAATACCAAGTGCTGTAGTCTTATCTTGGTTTTATAAGGAGTCGAAAGACTCCTTTTTTTTGTCCCGTATTTGCTGTGTTGTTTTATTTAAGGCATAAAAAAAGAGTGTTTATAAAAACACTCTTTAATTAAATCATCATCTAAAACGGCTTAAAGGCGCATTTCAATACCTTGGGCTGCCATATAGGCTTTGGCTTCCGGAATGGTGTGCTGGCCAAAATGAAAAATTGAAGCTGCCAGTACTGCATCAGCACCACCATGGATAATGCCGTCCGCCAAATGCTGTAAATTACCCACACCACCAGAAGCAATCGTCGGTACCGTGACGCGGTCATTGATGGCACGCATCAGGGCAATGTCGTAACCGGCTTTGGTGCCATCTGCATCCATCGAAGTAATCAGTAATTCACCTGCGCCGAAGTCAGCCATTTTCACAGCCCATTCAATCGCATCAATCCCGGTTTCTTTACGGCCACCGTGGGTGAAAATTTCCCATTTGTGGTCGCCAGTTTTTTTGGCATCAATTGCAACCACGATGCACTGCGCGCCAAAGCGTTGAGACGCTTCCTGCACAAACTCGGGATTATAAATCGCAGCCGAGTTGATGCTGACTTTGTCTGCACCGGCATTGAGTAATAGACGGATATCTTCGACTTTACGTACACCGCCACCGACAGTCAGAGGTACAAAAACCGATTCAGCCATGCGTTCTACTGTGCGGTAAGTCGTGTCGCGTCCATGATGTGTAGCGGTAATATCAAGGAAAGTAATTTCATCGGCACCTTGTTCATTATAACGGCGCGCCACTTCGACCGGGTCACCCGCATCACGAATATCAAGGAACTGGACACCCTTGACCACGCGGCCGTTATCCACGTCCAGACAAGGAATAATACGTTTAGCTAGCATAAATTTTTCCAATTATTACAGCCGATTATGAAACTCACCCACGCAAGCGCTACACCTTGGCAGATGGAAACGGTATTCTAGCAAAATTATGTAAGTTTTTTCGCAGGTTTTCTATGTCGGTTTATACCACTTTGACTTTAAAGGAAGTTCAGGATTTTGCGGCGCCTTATGGTTTAAAGGTGATTGATCTGATTCCCATTCAAGGCGGTATTCAAAATACCAACTACTTTTTAGTCTGCGAAGACCAGCAATATGTGCTGACCGTATTTGAAGATATGGATGAGCAGGCGGCAGGCGAACTGGTTCCGGTTCTGGAACATCTGGGGCAGGCCGGGTTGGCTGTTCCGGTGCCTTTATCGCATTCAGGCAAAGCGATTCACAGCATTAAAGATAAACCGGCACAGATTGCACCGCGCCTGATGGGTGAACATCCCATGCCATCTACCATTGGGCAAGTTGAGGCAATTGCCATCGCTCAGGCGAAAATGCATGTGGCACTCAAAGACTTTAAATTAGAACGTAATTTTGTGCGTGATCATGCCTATTGGCTGGCCGTTTCTCAAGAAATCAAACCAAGTTTAAGTCCGGCTGATAAAGTCTTGCTTGGCAAATTATTAGGTTTATATGAGGCGTTGACGGCGGTATATCCGGACCGTCCACGCGGTTTTATTCATTCAGATCTGTTCCGTGACAATACCTTATTTGAAGGCGATCAGCTGAATGGCATTCTGGATTTTTATGAGCTGAATAAAGATGAATGGTTGTTTGATATCGCCATCACTTTAAATGACTTCTGTACCGAATATCCTGACGTGGTCTTAAATGAAGAAAAAGCGATTGCTTTTTTAAATGCCTATGAAACGATTCGTCCTTTAACCAGTGATGAACGCGCCTGCCTGGAGTTATATCTGGCTATGGCTGCGGGACGGTTCTGGATGATGCGTCTGCAGGTAGCACAGCGTAATGCAGCATTAGGCCGTACTGGCGAAGATATTTTGCAAAAAAATCCGGATGAAATGCGTAATATGCTAATTGAACGCTTAAAATTCGTCACCGCTTAAACAATCAAATCAAAAGGGATAGGGATATGCGCGATCAGGGACGTTTGGTGGAATGGTTTGATGATCAGGGCTATGGTTTCATTCAGCCCAGTGACCCCGCCAAAGATCGCGTATTTCTGCATATCAAGGATTTTGCCAAGCCTGGCCCACGTCCAATCGTGGGCTGTGCGCTGGATTATCTGGTCATTCTGGATGAACGCGGCCGTTATCGCGCGCAGCAGGTGATGTACCTGAAAGCAGCACAAGCCAAAAGTCTGCAAGTAAAATTCAAACCGTCCAAGTCGCAGCAGACACAGAAATTACAGCCGATGCAGATTGCCTGTGTGCTCTATATTCTTTTTCTGGTGGCTTTGACCTTGGGTAGTTTACTGAGTGGACTGGTGTTGTTGCTGGTCAGCCTGATGAATGCGCTCAGCTACTGGCTCTATGCGCAAGATAAGGAAGCGGCACAGCTGGGTAATCGCCGTATTCCGGAAAATACTCTGCATCTGGTGGCTTTCTTGGGCGGCTGGCCAGCAGCATGGCTGGCACAGCAGAAATTACGGCATAAAACACAAAAACAACCTTTCCGGCAGATATATTTTTGTACCATAGTCTTTAACATCATTTTGATTATATGGCTAATTTCCCCATTGAATAGTTTAAATATCTAGGGGGAAGTACTAGGAGGGGACGTGAACTATTCCATTGATAAAGATTCAAACCGCACACTGACTTTTGCACTGTACATTTTATATATTGTGGCCATTTTTAGTGCTGGCCTGCTGGCTCTTGTGGCGTTGATCATTAACTATGTGAAACGGCACGATGTGCGCGGTTCCATCTTTGAAAGCCATTTTACCTGGCAGATCCGCAGTTTCTGGTGGTATCTGTTCTGGAATATCGTCGCCTTTATTCCATTTTTCTTTTTGTTCTTTACCGGTGAAGATCCTAACCTGTTTGCAGGGGTCGCATTTGGTGCATCCGCGTTCTGTTTAGTGGTGGTGGTTTTGGCCTGGATCTGGATTGTGTATCGGGCGATTCGCGGCATCATGCGCTTAAATGACAATAGACCGATGTATAGCAAATAATTTTAGCCGTATTTCCCTAGAGAAAAAAATCCCTCTTTTTCAGGGGGATTTAGCGGAATTAAGAAAGATCTTGCTTTAATTCTTCTGTTGGTTGTTTTCTTAAAAACTTCGGTTTCCATTCACTGGCAATCACGCCCAGTACCACCAGCAATCCGCCTAATAAAGCCAGTGACGGTAAACGTTCTCCGGCCAGACGGCCAAACAGGGCTGCCCATACCGGTTCGCCGGCATAGATAATCGCTGCCTGTGATGGGTCGACCATGCGCTGCGCCCAGTTCATCACCAGTTGAATCAAGGCACTGGCAATGCCCAAACCGACTAAAATCCCTGCCAGATGCCAGTGGAATTCAGGTAGCTGAGATTCACCTAAAACAGGTGCGATCATAAAGCAGAACAGGGATGCAAAAATCAGTTGCAGCACGGTGACCCGGCGTACATTCACCTGCTCGACAAAATGGCTGATAAAAATAATCTCCAGCGCAATCGCAATCGAACCGAGCAAAGTCAGGGTTTGCCCGAAACTGAGCTGAATCGCAGCAAAGCCATTTCCTGTCAAAAACACCAGACCGATAAAGGCAAACAGTGCTCCGATCCAGGTCATGACATGCGGTTTTTTACGGAACATTAACCAGAGCAGGATTGGAACCAGTGGAACATACAAGGCGGTTAAAAAAGCCGATTCGCTGCTGCTGATGGTCTGCAAGCCCACAGTTTGAGTGCCGTAGCCAATGGCGATCATGATCCCAATTACCGCGCCAGCGAACACCTCTTTCAGGTTCATGCCTTTTAGCGACTTTAGGGAAATCAGGGTGACGGCAAGGGCTGCTGCAGCAAAACGCAGGCCGACAAACATAATCGGACTGCTAAAGTTCAGCCCGTATTGCACGGTAATAAAACTGCCACCCCAGATAATGGTGATCAGGATCAAGGCGAGTTGCGGCGCTTTCACCATTCAGCCGGAGTGATTTTTGGAAATAAGGGTAGACATGCCAAGAGATCAGAAAATTAAAAAAATAAAAAAGAGGTCCGAAGACCTCTTTTACAGCAGGCTTAATTATAGCGCCTGTTGCTCATCTAGCAACAATTGTGCTTCACGCAAGCTTAATGTACCTTCGTAAATCGCACGGCCGGTAATTGCACCTAAAATACCCGGTTGATCTTTCAGGTTACGTACATCATCCAGATTGGTCACGCCGCCTGAAGCAATCACAGGCAAACCTGAGTATTGTGCCAGATTCACGGTTTGCTCAATATTCACACCCTGCATCATGCCATCACGCGCGATATCCGTATAGACAATGCTCGACACGCCCGCATCGGCAAAACGTTTCGCCAGATCAGTGGCTTTAACATCAGTCACATTGGCCCAGCCATCTGTTGCCACCATGTCATTCATGGCATCAATCCCAACAATAATATGACCGGCAAATTTTCGACATGCTTCTTCAACAAATTCAGGATCCTGAACTGCTTTGGTGCCAATGATCACAAAAGAAACACCGGCTTGCAGATAATGCTCAATGGTTTCCAGAGAACGGATACCACCACCAATCTGGATCGGCAAATCAGGTTGAGATCGGACGATGGCTTCAACCACTGGTTTATGGATTGGCGTACCTGCGAAAGCACCGTTTAAATCTACTAAATGCAAGCGGCGAGCGCCTTCATTTACCCAATGCTGTGCTGTTGCGACCGGATCGTCTGAAAATACGGTATCGTCTTCCATACGACCTTGTTTTAAACGGACACATTTGCCATCTTTCAGGTCAATTGCAGGGATGATCAGCATGCTTTCGCTCCTTGCTTAATCTTTAGAATGAATTTGAGTGTATTCATCTTAGCAAATAAAGTCGAAATTTCTAACTCTTAAACGGTATGAATAAAGAAAACCTGTCCATAGATAGGTAGCAGTGAGGTAATTTATTTTAATGGTTTTAGTGATCCGTCTCTTGAATGGCGATCAGATGTTCCACAACGGGTCGTGTACTGAGCGGGTCGATAATCGAAGCTGTAAGATCTACTAAAGTCACAGCTCTCTCATCGACCGCGTTCATCACAGCTTTCATGCGTACATCAAGTTGCCAGTACCAGCAGGCCATGCAAGCACTTAAGCCGTCGATGAAGGACGGATTCTTAATTTCAGTGAAGTATTGGGAATCTCTTTGGGTAAGAGACCCCGCCGCAACAATTCTTCAAATACCAGCACGGGCGTGTAGGCATCTGCGGCTGCATAATCAATTTGTGCCGGGCTGAGCTTCTTGCTGGCCCAGTTCGAGGTACTAATCCGTTTGGATTTAGGAAAATTTACTTGAAATAGCAAAGCCATGGCATTTTTTAATCCGACCGGATTGTTTAAACCAAAAGCTTTAAAACATTTGGACAGTTCAATCACACTATTCAGTTCAATGCCTTTTTTACGGAACAGGTGCGCATCATTTTTCAGGCCAAAACCGACCTTGATCTGCTCGCGACTGGCAAAGATCGGTTTAAGAAAATCCCAGATCGAATCATTCATTTGAAATAAATAGGCTTTATCTAAAGTGGCCAGCTGAATCAGATGTGGCCCGGTAGAAACCTCACCAACTTTAAAGGTCGGTTTGGATTCAGAATCGAAACCCAGGACTGCATGGCTTTTTAGCTCCTGTGCAAGGGCATGACACTGTTCCAGACGATTAATCACCTGAATCTGTTGCATCGGAAGATTTTTAAATACAGGAAAGGTCTGAATTTGTTCCTTGCTTGGTAAAGTATCCAGCAGCTGTTGCATAAGCTTCAATCATGAAATGAATGCGTTCAGCTTAATCACTTTTCCTGTTCTAGGCAAAAATAAAGCCCATGAAGAATGGGCTTTATGCAGAATTTAAATAGGTTTAATCAGTGTGATAGCTACTCTGTTCCATCTGCGCCTGTTGAGCACGTTCAACATAATTCTGATAAGCAGGGACAGCAAAGGCGGCCAAAATAACCGCGAGTACCAGATACAGCACCACCAAAAGCGTTTCCCAGCCACGTGTCGTGCGTGGAGGGCCATATTCATTACTTTCGTTGTGACCGGGTGCCAATAACAGGTAAAGTGTAAAGACAAGGTTTACGACCGGCACAAAAATCAGTAAAGAAAGCCAGCCATTATGATTACGGTCATGTAAACGACGAATTAAAAAAATCACGCTAAAATAAATCGCAACGCCGTAGATCAAAACCAACAGCACCATTAAAGGCATGGACATTTTACCATCTAAAGTCTCTGGACTCATTCCAGGTAAAATGAAAGCAGCAATGATCCCGATGATCATAAAGCAAAAACCCAGCAGCATATTCCATGCGATATACGAACGTCGCCCAAAACGTCCTGATGCATTCCACCCCGAATCCTGAATTGTATTACTCATTATTTTTCCTTTGTTTTCATTAGATTTTTTATAAGTAAGTCTATGATAAAGGGGTTTTTTATAAATGAAAAGTGTAAAAAATAATCAATAAAAAAGCCCGCAATTTGCGAGCTTTTTGGGACGAAAGGAAAATCAGATTTCCCAATCCACAAAGTTTTTCAATAACTGCAAACCGGCGGTATGGCTCTTTTCCGGATGGAACTGGGTCGCAAACAGGTTTTCTTTATGAATTGCAGTACAGAACTCAATGCCATAGGTACAAGTAGCTGCTACTAAGTCTGAATCTTGTGGCTCTACATAGTAACTGTGCACAAAGTAAAAACGCGCATCCTGTTCGATATTGTTCCACATTGGATGCTCTGGATCGGCCTGATGTACCTGGTTCCAGCCCATATGCGGCACTTTTAAGCCCGCCATTTCCGGAAAATGCTTGACCGCACCTTCGAAAATACCCAGTGCATCGGTACCGCCATTTTCTTCCGAATGCTGCATCAAGGCTTGCATGCCGACACAAATGGCCAGTACCGGTTTGTTAAATACGGCATTACGTACCACTTCATCAATCCCGGCTTCGTGCATGCCTTGCATGCAGTCACGCATGGCACCGACACCTGGAAAGACAATCTTGTCTGCTTGCGCAATCAGTTTTGGATCATTGGTCACATCAACCGTGGCACCGACATGTTCTAATGCTTTTGCCGCAGAGTGCAAATTTCCCATGCCATAATCAAGAAGGGCAATACGGGTCATTACAGTGTACCTTTGGTTGAAGCTACCGTATTGGCAGCACGTAGATCCACTTCACAGGCCATACGCAGCGCACGCGCAAATGCTTTAAATACGCTTTCGATCTGGTGATGGCTGTTTTTGCCTTTCAGGTTATCGATATGCACAGTCATCAAGGAATGGTTTACAAAGCCTTGGAAAAATTCAGAGAATAAATCCACATCAAAACGGCCGATCATGGCACGGGTAAATGGAATATCCATAAACAGGCCCGGACGGCCAGACAGATCAACTACGACACGGCTCAAAGACTCATCCAGCGGGGCATAGAAGTGACCATAGCGTTTCAGGCCTTTTTTATCGCCCAATGCCTGTGCAAATGCCTGACCCAGCGTAATACCGCAGTCTTCCACAGTATGATGGTCATCGATTTCCAGATCGCCATCACAATGAATATCAATATCAAACAGGCCATGACGCTTGATTTGATCAATCATATGATCTAAAAAGGGAATACCCGTGTTTAAGGTGCCTTGACCAGTACCGTCGAGATTCAAACGAACTCGAATTTTGGTTTCGTTGGTATTTCTTACCACTTCACTGATACGATCTGTCATAGACACGTTCCTCAAATACGTCAAAATGATTGATGTAGAAAATATTTTCGCCGTGACGAAGTCACCGCATATTAGATTGCTCAGGAGGGTTTATCAATGCCTATCACCGTACATGCTTATACTTCTTTAGAAAATGACGAAGTGCGCAGCCAGCTTGAGCGACTGTATGACACGAGCCCTGAATTTAGTGACGGGGCAGATGCCATGGAACAACTAGAGCAAAACCTTGCACAGTATACCTCAGTTTATAGCGCAGAATTTAATAGCAAAATTATTGGGGCAATCTGGTGCACCGGACAGGGTGAAAGCCGGATTCTGGAAAATATCGTGGTACATCCGGCCAATCGCGGTCGTGGTGTGGCAGAAAGGCTGGTCAGCGAAGTCTGCCGCATGGAAGAAGAAAAAGGCGTGAAAAATTTCGTCCCAGGCTGTGGGGCCATTCATCGTTGTCTCGCCAATCTGGAAAAAATCTGAAGATAGAGCAATATCAAGCAGTCATTAGGCTGCTTTTTTATGTAAATAAGCGCTTAAATCTGTTTTATTACTGAGGTCTTTGGTAAACACTGTTCGATTTATGACTCAAATTGATGCGAGTTGATGGAAAAGTAAACATTTGATGAAAATTATTCTCTCTGCTCTTGACGATTTACAGCTGAAACTGTTTAATACGCGACATCGGCGTGATAGCTCAGTAGGTAGAGCAACGGATTGAAAATCCGTGTGTCCCCAGTTCGATCCTGGGTCTCGCCACCATATTTTAAAACGATTTCAAAGTTTTCAATCCCTGATCCCATCAGGGATTTTTTTTAGGCCAAAAATCAGCCACTCAAATATTTTTTTCATAATTTTGATTGACTAATGAGGCCAGATACGGCTTAATACACCGCATCGGCGTGATAGCTCAGTAGGTAGAGCAACGGATTGAAAATCCGTGTGTCCCCAGTTCGATCCTGGGTCTCGCCACCATATTCAAAAAATCCTCAAACTTGGTTTGGGGATTTTTTTTTGCCTGCACCAAAGCTAGATCAGCATTCTCTTTTATTTTTCAGTCTTTTTAATTCCTTCTTTTCCCAGTTTCCTGCCTTTTTATGCATCATTGACCGTTTATCAAACTTAACAATAGGCACTAGCATTATTTGTAAGATTTAGCTTTGACGCTTTCCCTTTTCCAAACGAGGGTGAAAATGATGAATCTCCTAACACCAATTAAACTCGGCTTTCTTACGGCCTGTACTGCTTTTAGCCTGCCGATATTAAGCCATGCTGCGCCTGCTGCTGATTCTGTTGTCTTGCCGACTCTGACCGTCATGGCGGAACCGGAACTGCGCGCCGTGACTGAAAAAATGTTGCCTTATCAGGAGCAGAACAGCCAGCGTAAGGCCCTGCAAATGCGCCTGATGAAAATTGAACGTGAAATTCAAGCCTATAGCGTGGACGGCGACGTAGTGGCGAATATTGATGTGATGCGTGCACCTGCCGATCCTGATCTGGATAGCTTGCCTGTGGTGTTTCGCGAATATGTATTGGCCATCGCACAGGGCTTGCAGTCTTCAGACCCAAGAAATGGGGTATATGTACTGCTGCAACCTTTTGGAATTAACCGCGATGCCACCAATGTGAGTATTGTTCGGGAACAATTCGATCCGAACCGGCTGAATCTGAGCCTGCCATTTAATTCCCCATAATGTGCGCCTGTCGGTCTAGATAATTTTGTTTAACAAGCTTATTCAAGCTGTCATGCAACGAGATCGACAAAATAGTGTTCTGGGAAAGGGTGGCTTTGTGAGAGGAGCAATTTCTGTCTAAGCTAGACATATTATTGGAAAAATCAAATGCCTTGAATTGTGTTTAAAAAATAAGCATAGTGGATGTAAATCAACAAGATCTGACTGACAGAGCTGGAGCGTATACATGCCGCGTGTTTTTATGATTGTAGCCGCTGTGACACTGGCAATTTTTATTGGGCTGTTTTATCAGAATTCGGTTCAGCAAAAACATCAGGCCGAGCTGCTCGAATATGAAACCGTGCTCGAAGAAAAAACCGAGAGCATTGCGCAGCAGGCACAGGACTGGTCTAAACCAATTCAGATTGAACTTGAGGATGACCGTCTGGATGGTGACTATGCCATCATGGCAGAATTTATGCTGGGGCAATTGCGCGACAGTGCCGAGGAACGCAATCAGTATCTACGCGACTTAAAAGCCGCCAACTGGCAGAATTTTCTGAATATCGACCGCTTGGCCAAGGATCAGGCACAAGGCTATAAAGAAACGGAAGCGATGCTCAAGCAAGTCCATCAAATTGTGAACAGCTATCAGCAGAAAATCCAGCAGCGCGATGCCGAGCTGATCGACAAGGCACAGCAACTGGATATTAAAAACCGTTATCGCCAGCAACTGAGCCTGACCCTGAAAGACAGTCAGCAAAATAGTAATGCACATGTCATTTTTGAAATTGAAAAACAGACTTTGGCCAAGGCCGATGCCTTATTTGCAATACTGAAAAAGCATAAATGGCAAAAGAAAAATAATACCTTTATGTTCTATGATGATAAAGCCGTGCAAGAGTTTAATGCGCTGTATAAAGAAATGCTGCATCTGAATAAGCAGACGGAACGAGTGGCGACTGCCAACCAGAAAGCAGTTGAAAACAAGTTGTAGCCTGACTTAGATGACAGGGCTGCCATAGGACTGTCATCTGCTGTTCAAACTCTCTTGCTAAATTGAAGGGGTCGCACAGATCACGACATAACATTTAAGCAGGTGAGTCATGCAAACAATTCAGGTTTTTGCTGATATTCAGCAGGTGTACGGTGAGTTTGTCGCAAATAAAAAATGTCCAAAATTACAAAGGATGAATAACGGGGATAAGAACCGATTGTTCTTAAATCAATATTTCACGCTGATCGAGGACTGGCACTATACCGAACAGATTGTGATTCAGTTCAATCAGCAGTATTTCAGTCTGGATCTGGGGAGCGCACCGGATTTTATGGATCAGGACAAATACATCAGCTGGCTGAAGTCGGAACTGCTGCATTAATCGAATCGCCATATTCCTCATTGATATACAACCGAGCTGTCTCAATAGAGGCAGCTTTTTTATTTTGATAGAAAACTGGTATTGATCTTGCTGTTGCATCGGCACAGCGCGAACAGGCGCTGATTCCAATTCCGATTTGAACAGGCTATGCTGAATTAATTACCGCTGCCAAAAGAATGACAGGCGGAGCATGGATGATATGGAGGGCAAAAAATTATGCAACAGTTGAGATGTTATAAGGAACTTCCAGTCTGGAACCAGCAGAGTATTCCTCAGGGCTTCAAGAATCAGCACAATACCAAAGCCGGCACCTGGGCAAAATTGACAGTATTAAAAGGTGAGTTGCGTTTTGCCATGCTGGAAAAATCTGGTGTAGTGCAATCCGAGCATGTATTTACGCCAGAGCAGCAACCGCCATTTATTGAGCCTGAGGCCTGGCACAAAATTGTTTCTGCCAGTGAAGATGTCGAATGCCAGCTGCGTTTTTACTGCCAGCCTGTGGATTACTTCATCAAGAAATATCAGTTAAATCCTACCCATTCTGAAGTACTGGCAGCGATGCCCTATTTAAAAGGTGGCCGTGCGCTGGATGTCGGCTGTGGTACAGGGCGTAATGCGCTTTATTTGAGTCAGAACGGCTTTAATGTCGATGCCTGGGATGTCAACGAAAACAGTTTGCAGACTTTAAGACAGATCGTGCAGACCGAGCAGATTGATCATGTGCAGGTACAGCGCCGCGACCTTAACACGGATACCAGCATTGCAGGCCAATATGACTTTATCTACTGTACTGTAGTGATGATGTTCCTTGAGGCGAAAACCATTCCACCGCTCATTGCACAGATGCAGCAGGCGACCGTGCCAGGTGGCTATAACCTGATTGTTTGTGCCATGGATACGCCAGATATTCCGGCACAAGCCGATTTTCCATTTGCTTTTCAGCCGGGGGAGTTGCGAGGGTATTATGAGGGCTGGAATATTGTGAAATACAATGAAGATATCGGTGAGCTGTATCGTGTCGATGCACAGGGTCAGCGGATTAAACAGCACTTTGCCACCATGCTGGCGCAGAAGGTTGAATAGAAGATTGAGGATTTTTTTAAATTCTTGAGCTTAAATGAGATTACATAAAACAAAAAAAAGATGTCAGACTGACATCTTTTTTTATGCTTTTAAAAAGCTTAAGCCGCTTTTTTAAACCAAGAGAACCAGCCTTTTTTCTCAGCTTTTACTTCTACTTTTTCAGCAGCCGTGTCTTTGGTTTCTACTGCTTCAGTTTTCGCAGCTTCAACGTGTTGTTCTGCTGTAGCTTGAGCCGTTTCTACTTGAGTCGTCGCTTCTGTTTTTACTGCTTCAGCTTTAGTTTCAGCTGCCTGTTGAGTTGCAGCAACAGTCGCTTGAGCAGCTTCAACTTTCGCTTGTACAGGTGCAGCAGTTTCTTTGGCAACTGTTTGGGTCGTTTTGGTTACTACAGTTGCTGGCGCAACTTGAGCTTCAGTTGCCATTGCAGATGCAGAAGTCGCTACGATTGCAGTCGCGATCATTGTTTTAAGCATGTTCATATAAACCCTTTTAAGGAAATAGGAAAAAAAGAGGCTTGATCATACATATATAAAATTTAAGTGATTCATAAATAGGATTTTATTGGTTGATTATTCAACTGAAATTACAAAGGGATAACATTTCATCTAGTTAAGAATTATAATTATTTAAAACAAATAATTATTTTAGAGATTGTAGTGGGCGACCTTCAAACAAATGGATATATTACTTGCTCATCTTGTAATACAGTAAATAAACTTAATCAAATTGGTGATCAAGGTCTTTATCATTGTGGTACTTGCCAAAATCCATTAATTTTCATTAATAAAGAAAAACCTAAATCAGGTTTTATGAAAATTCTTGTTATTGCTGGATTGATTGGGGTTGCTGGTGGTGTAGGCATAGATCAAATAAAAGACGCTCTCAAACCCACTGAAATTAATTATTCGAAAATTCAAACTAATTGGACTGATAAGCAGGTTAGGCAGTTTGATCTTAATTGTAAGGCAAATTTGGCTATGCAAAAGAAAAGATGGGATGCTGAACGTATTGATAAGACATGTACATGTTTTACGACGTACATAGTTGAAAATACTAATTATCCACTCTGGGGTAAGTTAGATCCTAAAGTGGTTGATGCAGGTACAAATGAATGCATTTAGAAAATAATGAAAAAGATCAATTAAATTTAAACCCTAATTTGGAAAAGTTTTTAAACTTAATTGAAGAAGTTTATACAGGTAATTTAAAGGCTTTTAGCGATGCATTTTCCGATGAAGATACTTCTTTTTATGAGCGCTTAAAAAAAGATATTCAGAGGGCAAAACAAGGGTCATTAACCATTAAGAAAGAAGATGCATTGAAGAAATATATATTTTTTCTTGAATATAAGCAGTGGGAAAAGAATACAGACAATAAATTTTCTAAGAAATTAGATTTACAAATAGATACAGCAATTGAAGCCTTATGTAAGGCAACTGGGCAGTGATACTGCCCAGTATAAAAAGCTATTTACATGCACCAGGTACACGACATGCACAGCTTGAAGGAGCGTGACAGGCGTGATCATCACCACAGCGTGCTTCAATTGTGAAATCAGGGTATGGGCCAAACCAAACTTCATAAAGTTCTTTAGTTCGCTGGAAAGTATCTTTCAAATTTTGTTGGTCGACTTCATCATGGATTCCAAAATATGGATAGTGGTGCAGATAAGCTCCAAAAATTTTCAAGCAATCCATGTGGTAATTTCGAGTATCTAAAATGTGAGCATGCCAAAACTCATCAACAAGTTTATTAGGTACTAGCGTTTCTTTTGGATAGAAATATTTTAACGCTAGAAAACGTTTATATTCTTGCTCTGCAAATTCGCAAACTTTTTTTGACATGGTTGCTTCTTTACCTGATGTTAATTTAAATTTTAATTTATTGAAATTTAAACTCTCAACCGAAGTCGGCATATTTGAGCTTGCTAGAGTAGCTTTATGGTTAAAGTCTATTGCTAAATTTCCCATTTCTTTTTCCTTAGTAGGTTTATAGCGTTGTTGCTATGTAGGAAATATTGCCATGTAGCTTTATTTGGATTGGGGAATTTTAAGGGACAAAAAAACCCCGCAAAAGCGGGGTTTTTTTTGATCTTGGTATTTAAGAATTAAACACGTTCGATAATGGTCGCAATACCTTGACCTAGGCCGATACACATCGTCGCAAGACCGATTTGCGTATCTTGCTGTTCCATTACGTTCAGCAATGTTGTTGTGATACGCGCACCAGAACAACCCAATGGGTGACCCAATGCAATCGCGCCACCGTTATGGTTCACGATGTCTTGCTTGTCATAAATACCTAAGCCTTTAAGAACAGACAGACCTTGTGCAGCAAAGGCTTCGTTCAATTCAAAGGTTTGGATATCAGAAATCGCTAGACCAGCGCGTTTCAACGCTTTTTGTGTTGCCGGAACCGGACCATAACCCATGATCGCCGCATCACAGCCCGCAACCGCCATAGAGCGAATTACAGCACGTGGCTTAAGACCTAAAGCTTGAGCACGTTCAGCAGACATCAACAACATTGCAGAAGCACCATCAGACAAAGCTGAAGATGTTGCCGCAGTTACTGTACCGCCTTTCGGATCGAATACTGGACGCAAAGATTTGAACGATTCAAGGTTCGCATCTGGACGGATCACTTCATCGATATCACACAGGATTTTGTAGCCATCTGCATTATGACCTTCAATGCCGACGATCTCGTTCTGGAACAGGCCATTTTCAGTCGCAGCCCAGGCACGGCGATGTGATTCCACACCAAACGCATCCTGTTCTTCACGGCTAATACCGTTCATGCGACCCAACATTTCAGCAGTTAAGCCCATCATGTTCGACGCTTTGGCATAATGCTTAGACGCTTCAGGGTTCAGGTCGATGCCGTGCATCATGCCCACATGGCCCATGTGCTCAACACCACCGATGATGAAGATATCACCCTGGTTCGTGGCAATTTGCGCAGCCGCAGTGTGAATCGCCTGCATAGACGAACCACAAAGACGGTTCACCGTTTGACCTGCAACAGTCTTCGGCAAGTCTGCCAGTAATGCGATATTACGGGCAATGTTCATACCTTGTTCTAGGGTTTGGTTCACACAGCCCCAGATTACGTCTTCAACTTCATGCGGGTCGAATTCGTTACGTACCAGCAGGGCACGGACAAGCTCAGCAGACATCGAGTCGGCACGTACATTGCGGAACATACCGTTTTTGGTTTTACCCATTGCTGAACGTACGCCATCAACGATGACAACGTCACGTGGATTTAAAGTAGCCATTCACGTTGCTCCTTAACCGTAGAATTTTTTGTTGTTAGCAGCCATTTCGCGCAACATTTCTGGCGCTTCATAAGCTTTACCAAGGTGCGCATACTTATTGCAAAGCGCAACATACTCAGCTACACCGGTTTGATCGATGTAACGGCATGGACCACCACGGAATGGCGGGAAACCAACACCCATGATCATCGCCATATCTGCTTCAGCAGCAGTCGCTACAATGTTGTCTTCCAGGCAACGAACTGTTTCGTTACAGAAAGCCAGCATCATACGGTCAATGATTTCCTGAGCGTCAAATTCACGTTTTTCCGAAGTTGCAACAGAGGCTACAAGCTCATACGCAGTCGGATCAACCACTTTGGCTTTTTTGCCTTTACGGTCAAGTTCATACTTGTAGAAACCAACGTCATTCTTTTGCCCCAGACGTTTGTTTTCGTACATGACTTGGATCGAGCCTTTGTAGTCAGGCTTCATGCGATCCGGGAAGCCTTCAGCCATCACTTCTGCACCGTGAACGCCAGTGTCGATACCGACCACGTCCATCAGGTAAGCAGGGCCCATAGGCCAGCCGAATTTTTCCATCACTTTATCGATTTGCTGGAAGTCAGCGCCATCTTTAAGCAACAGGTCAAATGCGCCGAAGTAAGGGAACAATACGCGGTTCACCAGGAAGCCCGGGCAGTCATTGACCACGATTGGTGTTTTACCCATCTTCTGAGCCAGAACGACTGTGGTTGCAATCGCTTCGTCAGAAGTCTTCGCACCACGAATCACTTCAACCAGTGGCATCATGTGTACCGGGTTAAAGAAGTGCATGCCCACGAAGTTTTCAGGACGTTCCAGATTTTCAGCCAGACGCGTGATTGAAATCGTAGAAGTGTTAGATGCAATGATCGTGTTTTCACGAACTTTCGCTTCAGTTTCTTTCAGTACGATGCCTTTAACTTTTGGATTTTCAGTCACGGCTTCGATCACGATGTCCACTTCTTTAAACTCGTCATAGCTTAAAGTTGGACGGATGCGCGCAAGAGTTTCACCCATTTGAGCAGGCTTCATCTTCTTACGTTCAACTTGTTTGGTCAGTAAACCATTGGCTTCTTTCATACCCAAAGCAAGTTGCTGGTTACCGATGTCTTTCATGATGATCGGTGTGCCTTTGCTTGCCGCCTGGTAAGCAATACCACCACCCATGATACCCGCGCCTAAAACAGCCGCCTGGTTCACTGGATGCGCACCTTTTTCATAGCGCTTCGAGGTTTTTTTCACGATCTGGTCGTTCAGGAACAAACCGATCAAGGCACCTGCCTGAGGTGTTACCGCAGCTTTGGCAAAGCCTTCAGCTTCAGCTTTCAGCGCGTCATCACGATGCAGGCTCGCACCCGCTTGAAGAGAATCAAGCAGTAATTTTGGTGCAGGGTATTGAGCTGGATTAGCTTTTGCCAGAACCATGCCTTTCGATGAGTTAAACGCCATCATCTGTTCGATCGGGCTGAGTTTAACTGGATCGAGTTTTTCCTGACGCTTGGTTTTCCAGTCTAAACGGCCATGAATCGCCTGTTTTACCAGATCAAGTGCAGCATCTTGTAGCTTGTCAGCAGGAACGACAGCATCGACTGCGCCGTCTTTCAGTGCAGCAGCTGGCTTCTTAGGATTGGCCATTGCCATCCATTCTACCGCGTTGTCGATACCGATTAGACGGCTTAAACGAACTGTACCACCGAAGCCCGGGAAGATCCCCAGCTTGATTTCAGGCAGGCCCACTTGTGCCTGTTCTGACATGACACGGTAGTCACACACCAGGCACATTTCGAAACCGCCACCCAGTGCCATGCCATTAATGGCAGCCACTTTAGGAATGTCGAGGTCTTCGAAGCTGTTAAAAATTTCATGTACTGGCATTGCCCAGTCAACAATCGCTTGTTCACCCTGAGCAAAGTTGTCGCCGAATTCAGTGATATCAGCACCTACAATAAATGTAGATTTGCCTGAAGTCACAATCAGACCTTGAATATCGGCATGGGAGACGGCTTCGATAGCAGCCTTGAAATCTTCAATCGTTGCACGGTTGAATTTGTTAACGGACTCACCTTGTAAGTCAAAGCGGAATTCTGCAATCCCGTCCTCAAGCATTTGGACGGTAATGGCATTGCCAGCGTGGATCATGCCCTGATCTCCTTTATTTTGGAGGACTTCTAAGTTGATGTTGTGAAGCAAGTGCGCATGTCCCGCGCACTTTTTGACTTCGCTAATCTTACGATAACTATATCCAAAAAGAACATAACAAGTTGTATCAAGCCGTGACGCAATGGTCATCAATTTCTGCCGGATTGGTTCGAACCGCTATGACTTTTCCTTTCAGTTTTCTAAAAGCAGATGAACCAAAGATTTTGTTTCAATTCATTATTTTTTATCAATCAGCCTGATAGATATGGAGCTGGGTGACTGATTTTCAAGGTGCATTTCTAGCGGAATTTTGTCAATTCAGTCAATTTCTATCCTTGAACATACCATTTTTAGCCTCGAAGTATGCTGAGCGCAGGGCTTTCAGGTCTTTGCTGATAGTATTTAATCAACCCAAATAAAAGCGCAGTAGTTCATTTGGGTTGCTGAACTTTTCTGATGAGATCGAAAATGAGAACGATCCTGTCGATGTGTGATTTAAAATAATTTCTATCCTGCCGGGTTGAATCCCTGTCATCTGCTATGGAATTGTTTATGATGATCATGCACCAAGATATGGGGGATATCGATGCACGTATTTCGTTCTAAAAAAGACTGGTGGCTGCTGGCTTTTGTGATTTGTATGAGTGGCCTGTTGCTGCAACTACTGCTGACCATGCAGGCCAAAGGCACTATGCAGCAATATCCGCTGCACACTGCGGTTTATGTCCTGACTATTATCATTTTATGGTGGCCGCTGTGGAGTACGCGCTATGTGGTAGACAATGGGGTGTTGACCATAAAAAGCCTGTGGTTAAGCTGGAAGATTCCGTTAAGTGAAATCCAATCCATTCAGCCCACAGACCACTCTATCATTGCGCCAGCCTTATCCTTAAAGCGTCTGCGAATTGACTATACAGATGCGGGCATGCAGAAATTTATATTGGTTTCACCCAAAGATCAGACTGCTTTTATACAGGCGCTTCAGCCGAATAAAAACTGATATCGAGTCTGACTTAGTTAAGCTTTTGCCTGCTCAGGCAGAACCACCAGTTGTCCATCGACACAGTCCAGATGCAGGCTCAATTGCTCGGGCTGGTTTAAAAAATACAGCGCCAGAATTGGCTCCAGTTCGGTACGCATCTTGCGGCCCAAATGCCGGGCACCGTAACGGATATCATGACCCTGATAGAAATAGGCTTTGGCTGAAGCGCTTAAATGCACGCTGCGTTGCTGATATTGCAAGCGCTTGTTCAGTTTATCCAGTTCAATTTCGACCAGACGTGGCAGGACATCATGCTGTACCGCCTGATAATGCAGGCTGCGGTCAATCCGGTTGAGAAACTCGGGGTCGAATTTACGCTGCATGACTTTTTCAATGATGTGCTGGACGGGAACGCGCTTCAGACAAAGGGCCTGCATTTTTTCCGGCAGATAGCTGAGTTTATTCAGATATTGCTGCGCCGCCTGTGCCCCGACATTGCTGGTCATAAAGATCATGCAGTTGCGAAAATCGATAGTTTTGGTGCCCGCTGTCAATGTCAGCCGGCCAGTATCCAGCACGTTCATAAAGCCGCGAATCACCTCGTTACTGGCTTTTTCCAGTTCATCAAACAGCATGATGCCGGGCCGGGTATGACTGCCGGCAATCGCAGTTTCATCAAACAGGCTGTGACCTTCCTTTGATCCCACATAACCGGGCGGTGCGCCGGTCAAAGCCGCCGCATAATGTTCCTGTGCCAGAGTATTCATATCAATCCGGCAAAAGGCATCCGGGCGGCCATAGATCGCATCGGCAATCAGACGCACGGTTTCTGTTTTACCGACGCCAGTAGGGCCCAGCATCAAGGTAACCGACAAAGGGCGATCCGGACTGGAAAAATCTGCCTTGACCACATGCAACATTTTTTCAATTTCATTCAGGGCTGCATCCTGCCCAATAATCCGTTCACGTAGCAGTTGCATTACCTTACTCGGCTCGAAATGAAAACGCGGTTTACCAATCAGGCGAGCACGTTCAGACGGGTGATGGGTGGAGGTGGAGGGTTGAACAATATGAATGCCCGATTGCTGCAGGGTCATGCGAATCATCTCAAAACTAGACTTTTTGAGCATAACAAAGTTAAAGGTTGAAACTTATAGCTTTTAACAATCAGTTTATGTCGTGAGGATTATAGATTGGGGGGATAACCCGACAGGAACTTTAAGATTAAGTGGCAGCTTCAGGGGAATTTTGTGTTTTTGCTTGAAAATGACGCAACAATCATCACATATATCTGCAGATTGTAGGTGAAAAATAGGCTTTAGGTGAACGAAAACGCACGCCCCCATATTGAAAAAATCCTGGCGAATATGACCAGCCTGCCCGGGGTCTACCGGATGTATGGCAAAGACGGTGAATTATTGTATGTGGGTAAAGCCAAAAACCTGAAAAACCGGGTCTCCAGCTATTTTGTCAAAACGCTGGATCATCCCAAAACCCAGGCCTTGGTGGCACGGATTTATGATATCCAGACCCTGGTGGTACGTTCTGAAACTGAAGCCTTGTTGCTGGAACAGAACCTGATCAAGCTGCATCATCCGCCCTATAACATCATGTTGCGTGATGACAAATCTTATGTCTATATTTTTGTTTCGGCAGATAAACCCTATCCGCGTTTAGCCAGTGGGCGCGGCAAGGGCAAGCACCAGGTGGGCAAGTTTTTTGGACCTTATCCGAGTGCGTATACCGCCCGGGATACTCTGGTGGTGCTACAAAAACTGTTCAATGTGCGTTCCTGTGAAAACAGTTTTTTTGCCAACCGGACCCGGCCATGTCTGCAATACCAGATCAAACGCTGCTCTGCGCCCTGTGTCGGATTTATTTCTCCGGAAGACTATAAGGCAGATGTCGATAACTCGATCCGATTTTTGCAGGGCGATACCAAGGAGCTGAATCAGGAACTGATCGCAAAAATGGAAGCGGCCGCTGAAGCGCTGGAATTTGAAAAAGCGGTGTTCTATCGTGACCGGATGGCATTGTTAAGAGACGTACAGTCGCAGCAGGCGATCTATAAGCTCAAAGGCGAAGCCGATATCCTGTCGATTGCCTATCAGGCCGGTGTGACCTGTGTGCAGATCATGCATGTGCGCAACGGTAAAATGCTGGGTGGAAAAAGTTATTTCCCGGATATGCTTAGTGATGACCTGGGGCAAATGCTGGCCGATTTTATTGCCAATTTTTATTTTCAGGTAGCAGATGAAATCCCGGCTGAACTGATTGTCAATCTGGAAGTGGCTGATCGTAAGGAACTGGAAGCAGCACTGTCGCAGCATTTTGGCAAGAAAATCCAGATCAAGTCCAAAGTCCGCGAAACCCGGGCCGAATGGCTGGAACTGGCGCAGATGAATGTACAGCACGCGATTCAGGGCAAGCTGGCCAATCATATAGAATTAAATGAGCGTTTTCATCAGCTGGAGCAGGTGGTCGGCCGTCCTGTAGACCGGATCGAGTGCTTCGATATTTCACATACCATGGGCGAAGATACCGTGGCGTCCTGTGTGGTCTTTGACAGTGGTGGTGCGCGCAAGCGTGATTATCGCCAGTTTTCCATTCATGATATTCAGGCGGGCGATGACTATGCCGCCATGCGTCAGGCGCTGACCCGTCGTTATAAAAAAGCCCTATTGCCGGACCTGCTGTTGATTGATGGTGGCAAGGGGCAATTGCACATGGCGATGGAAGTCATGCAGGAACTGGGACTGGATGCCTTTATGGTCGGTGTGTCCAAAGGTGAGGGACGTAAGCCCGGTCTGGAAACCCTGCACTTTACCGATGGCAGTAAAATTCAATTACCGGAGGATCATAAGGCGCTGCATCTGATTCAGCAGGTACGTGATGAAGCACACCGCTTTGCGATTACCAAGCATCGTGCCAAACGCGATAAAAAGCGTGGTTCATCAGTGCTGGAAGTTATTCCGGGGCTCGGACCAAAACGCCGTCGGGATTTGCTGACGCATTTTGGCGGGATTCAGGGCGTACTGAAAGCCTCAGAACGAGATCTGCAACTGGTACCGGGACTGGGTTCAGTCATGGCACGGATGATTTATAAAGTGTTGCATGAATAACTTGGGGCTCGAATGCAAGGGCAAAAATGCGTATTGACGCATGGGTCACAGGACATTCACAACCTGATGAATTTTGCCGAATATACTGAGCATCAAGACTTACTGAGGGATCAACATGTCTTTGCATGCACTTTATGCACAAATTGCCGAACAGGAATGGGTAGAGTTTCCACAGGGATGGTTACAGGGTCGTACTCTGTATGGTGGTCTGGCTGCCGCGATGATGATGCAAAAAGCCGTCACTCACATCAATGATCCGGCCAAGCATTTGCTGAGTTGCAGTGTGACCTTTGTCGGCCCGATTCAGCAAGCCAAAGTACGACTGAGTGCCGAAATCCTGCGGCAAGGCAAGTCAGTGACCACGATTGAAGTGCGCTTATGGCAGGACGACGCGGTGCAAAGTATTCTGATTGCCAGTTTCGGTATTTCCCGTGATTCAGAGATTCAGGTACAGCAACAAGCTCAAGCACCTGACTATGCTGTACCAGAGCAGCTGTTTCAGATTCCTGCGGGTTATGGCATGCCAGACTGTTATGACCATTTCGAAGTAGCCTGGGCGGATATCAATCTGCCTTGTAGTGCCAGTCCTCGTCCGGACTTTGGTGGCTGGTGCCGATTTCATCCTGAAAAGCATCACAATCGTGAATTTTTGGTCGCCGACCTGATGGCCATCTTTGATATCTGGCCACCCGGGGTGTTACCGATGTTTAAAAACATGGCACCTGCGAGTAGTCTGACCTGGACAGTGACCTATGTGCATCCGGTTCAACATCAATTGCATGATTGGTTTAAATATAAAGTATTTACCGACTATGCTGCGGATGGTTATGCGACGGAGCATGCCTATCTCTGGGATGCCGAAAATCGCCTGATTGCGATGGCAAGACAAACAGTGACGGTGTTTGCCTAGTGACACTGCAAGTCAATTCGTATAAAGTGAAGCCTATTAATGATGGATCAAACCTCTAAAAAAGTGTGCATTTTCATCGTACATGAGGGGAACAATTGGCGGTGTCTATGACTACAGGTCGTATCCTGAATATTCCAAATATCTTGACCTTGGCGCGTATCGCTCTTATTCCGGTATTTTTATTGGTGGCTTACTGGCCGCCTGCAATGGGCTTTGATGCTCATAACCCCGATATGACGCGGCATATCATTTTAACCACGATCTTTGTGGTGGCTGCGGTAACGGACTGGTTTGATGGCTATCTGGCACGTACATTAAACCAGACTTCCGCTTTTGGGCGGTTTCTCGATCCGGTTGCAGATAAATTGATGGTCGCAGCTGCACTGATTGTATTGGTGCAATGGCAGCCTTCCATGTCGATGGCTTTTGCTGCGATTGTAATTATTTCGCGTGAAATTACCGTTTCAGCCCTGCGTGAATGGATGGCAGAACTCGGTGCGCGGACCAATGTTGCGGTTTCAACAGTAGGTAAATACAAAACCGCTTTTCAGATGATCGCTATCACCGTATTCCTGCTGAACTGGCCACCGCTAGAAATGCTGGCGTATGCCTTGCTATACACCGCAGTGGTACTCACTTTATGGTCGATGTTCATTTATCTGAAAGCGGCTTGGCCATATCTGAAACAGCCTTAATCGAAATGAAAAGAGAAGCTCCTTGAAAGGGGGCTTTTTTTATGCGCTTAAATTATCAAGCCAATCGGCAAATTGCAGGCAAAAAAATACCCAGTCTTTGGGGGAAGAACTGGGATGAAATCGGGGTATTTGTTGCTTATTATTATAGTTATTCAAAGATATCTCATCTTCTTAGGGCTCATTATAGAGAGACAGTTTTTTTTAATCATGTGGCTTCTTGTAGCAGAATGTTGTGTTTTGTGAATACTCTGTATATTGCTTTTACAATCCATTATTTTGATACAAATCTAAATGTTTTTCAGTAGGATAGTGACTGACTCGATAGACGAAATAGGATAAGTGAAAATCTGTTTTTTGTGCCCTGAATATTGGTTAGTAAGATTTGCTAGATTTAGTCAAAAAATCCCTTGAGATAGGGGATAGATTTATGCCTACGCGGATTTCATCCTTGTCTTGAGTAATGTTTAGAACAACGTATAAAAAAAGAATCCCCAAAGTTGGAGATTCTTTTAGATTAAAGCCTACGCGCGCTTTCAGCGCTTGTCTTGCGTAATTTTTAAAGCAATGCTTTAAAAATTACTCAGGCTTCAGCCCTTCGGCTTTTTCTAGGGATGCATCATTGTTAAAGAACTTTTCACGCTGTTCTTCAAGAAACTTTTTCGCATCTGCTTCAAACACGTTCAAACGCTTTTCATTAATTAGCGTAGTCTGGTGTTTTAGCCATTCTTGCCAAGCCTGTTTAGACACGGTGTCAAACAATTCCTGACCCTTTGGCCCCGGGAATGGAGCAAAGTCTAAACCTTCCATGTCCGCCTGATACTTACGGCAAAAAACTTGTCGAGACATATCCATACTCCAAAATTATGCGTAAAGTTGTTCCAAACGCGCATGTGCACGCTCAATGGCTGCTTTCACTTGAGCAGGCGCGGTGCCACCAATGTGATTACGGGCATTCACCGAAGCTTCAAGAGTTAGGGCTTTTTCAAATACGTCTGCTTGAATCAGGTCAGAGAACTGTTGCAGTTGTTCGAGTGTCAATTCAGACAGGTCTTTAGATTCTTGTACACCGAGTGCAACCGCTTTACCTACAATCTCGTGCGCATCACGGAATGCAACGCCGTTTTTCACCAGGTAATCAGCTAGGTCAGTCGCAGTTGAGAAACCACGCAGCGCTGCTTCGCGCATTTCAGCAATGTTTGGAACCAGTGCAGGAATCATGTCAGCAAATGCCATGAGTGAACCACGAACTGTATCGATCGCATCGAACAATGGCTCTTTATCTTCCTGATTGTCTTTGTTATAGGCTAGAGGCTGGCCTTTCATTAAAGTCAGCAGGCTCATCAAATCGCCATAGACACGGCCGGTTTTACCACGTACCAGTTCAGGCACATCCGGATTTTTCTTCTGCGGCATGATTGAAGAGCCAGTACAGAAGCGATCTGGAATATTCACGAATTTGAACTGTGCAGATGTCCATAGAATCAGTTCTTCAGACATACGTGATAAATGCATCATAATTAAAGATGCAGCGGCATTAAATTCAATCGCAAAGTCACGATCCGATACTGCATCCAGCGAGTTTTCAGCAACAGCTTCAAAACCTAGCAGTTCAGCAGTATAAGCACGGTCGATTGGATAAGTAGTACCTGCAAGTGCAGCAGAACCAAGCGGCATACGGTTGACACGCTTACGGCAATCAATCAGACGTTCTGAATCGCGTACCAGCATTTCAAACCAAGCCATTAGATGATGACCAAAAGTCACTGGCTGAGCGGTTTGCAAGTGGGTGAAGCCTGGCATGATGGTGTCGGTGTTTTTAGCCGCTAAGCTTAAAATACCTTTTTGTAATTTTTTCAGTAATTCCAGGATGCTATCGATTTCATCGCGTACATAAAGACGGATATCTGTAGCCACCTGGTCATTACGGCTACGACCGGTATGCAGTTTCTTGCCAGTAATGCCGATACGTTGAGTCAGGCGTGACTCAATGTTCATGTGGACATCTTCTAAATCAATGCGCCATTCAAAGTTGCCTGCTTCAATATCGGCTTGAATCGCTGTCAGACCTTCAATAATGTCATCGCGTTCTTGCGTGGTCAGTACGCCCACTTTTGCCAGCATGGTTGCATGGGCAATCGAGCCTGCAATATCTTGTTTATAAAAACGTTGGTCAAATTGAACAGATGCTGTAAATTCAGCAACAAAAGCATCAGTCGCTTCAGAGAAACGACCACCCCACATACCCGAAGTCTGGGCTTGTGATGGATTAGAGGAATTAGAAGATGTGGTCATGTCGGCTCAATCAGATTAAAAGCAGTAGAACGAAAAAGAGTATAACAAATTCAAAGCCCATTGCCGAAGTCACATCTGCTCAATCTTTTGCATCGATGAACGAAGAAACGCAAAATTCCTATTTTTTTAGCCAGATCGGCAATTTACGCTATTTGCTGGAACTGTTTGCTGGCGGCAATATTCTCGCCATGATTCTGGCGCTTGCAGAAGCGCAATCCTGGCAGGCATTAAATGGGATACACCTGCTGCAATATATGCTGTATATCAACTGGGTACTGTTATGTTTTGCAGCACTGGTCGAGCTGTTCCATCAAGCCTTTCAACGTATGGGAATCAAACTGGCTTTGATTTCTGGATTTCTGCTGTTACAGGCAATTGTACTGCTCACTACGGTGAACCTGAATATCTTGATACATTTTGGACATAATTTTAATTTTCAGGATTTAAACCTAGCGATTGCGCTGGATCGGGTCGGACTCCATTTAAGTCTGGGAATTTTGCTGGGAACTTTCTGTTTTCGTTATCTTTACTTGCGTGAACAATGGGAGCAGCAGCAGCATAGCGAGCTGAATGCTAGAATTCAGGCCATGCAGGCGAGGATTCAACCGCATTTCCTGTTTAACAGCATGAATAGTGTGATCAGCCTGATCAGTATCGATCCGGACAAAGCCGAGCACATGCTGCTGAATTTGTCACGGTTATTTCGTGCCAGTTTTCAGGAATTAAAACTGGTCAGCCTGCAGGAGGAAATTGATCTGTGCCAGCGCTATCTGGAGATTGAGCAGATCCGTCTAGGTGAGCGTTTGCAGGTCGAATGGAAGTTAGAAAACAAAGACTTATACTCACAAGTTCAAATTCCATTATTAACTTTACAACCCTTGCTAGAAAATAGTATTTTCCATGGAGTTGAAAAAATTCTTACAAAGAGTACCATAAGCATATTGGTTGAAATATTGCAAAATCAAATTAATATCATCATAACGAACCCTTATGCACAGGATAATAAAACTTTAAAAAAGGGACATGGTATTGCAATAGAAAATGTCAGACAGCGTCTGCAAGCTTATTATGGACCCAGTGTGACTTTTCAAACCTTTGCCGGCGAAGGGATGTTTACGACGGTAGTGCGATATCAATATAAATAAAAATAAATCAAAGAAATCGCAGTTAGCTTTATCATTCATCTGATGATGTTAACTGGGTAAGGAGGAGAAATGGACATCCTGATTTGTGATGATGAGCCTTTGGCCGTCGAGCGTTTATCACGTTTGGTCTCTCAACTGGGGCATGATGTGGTGGCGACAGCAAGCCATGCCCGTCAAGCGATTGATCTGGCTCACCAATACGAACCCGATGTCATCCTATTAGATATTCAAATGCCTGAAATGAACGGACTGGCTTGTGCGCAACATTTGCGTCAACTGGATCCAATGCCGGCCATTGTCTTTTGTACGGCCTATGACCAACATGCGCTGGATGCATTTAAATCAAATGCCGAAGGCTATTTGCTTAAACCGGTGATGCAACAGGAATTGGCACAGGTTTTAGAGCACTTAACTAAACTTACCCAAGCTCAAATGAGCCAACTAAAACAAAAAGAAAATATGGACGAAATCAATATCAGCCGCCAGCAGATTGCGGCAAAGACCTATCGTGGTGTCGAATTGGTGCCAGTTGAAAATATCTATTATTTTCTGGCGGATCAGAAATATGTCACTGTGCGTCATAAAAACGGCAGTGTATTGATTGATGAAACCTTAAAGGAGTTAGAGCAGGAGTTTGGGAACCAGTTTATCCGGATTCATCGTAATGCCTTGATCTCGGTGCATTATCTGGATGGTCTGGAAGTAGTAAGTTCAGGTCAGTATCAGGTACGTTGTCGTGAGCTGGACGACCGTTTGGCGGTCAGTCGGCGACATTTACCGTTTTTACGAGATCGGATTCAAAAGCTTTAGCAGGGGATGAATGAGAGCATTCAGTTGAAACTTGTATAAATTCACTTGCATTTTCAAGTGAGCAGGTTAAGTTTAGACTATTGTTCTCATTTACTGTTATTGAAATTTATGAAGACCCTAAAAATTGCAACTCGACAAAGTCCACTTGCGCTTTGGCAAGCGGAACATATCCGTGCGCGCCTACAAGATTTGCACGCTGGTTTGCAGGTCGAGTTAGTCACTTTTGTTACACAGGGCGATAAAATTCTAGATACACCACTGGCTAAAATTGGTGGAAAAGGACTATTTGTAAAAGAATTAGAAGCCGCTTTACTGGATGGTCGTGCAGATCTGGCTGTGCATTCCATGAAAGATGTCCCGATGGCCTTGCCCGAAGGTCTGAGTCTGGCAGTGATCTGTGAACGTGAAGATCCCTTAGATGCCTTTGTGTCGAATACTTATGCCAGCTTTGAGGAATTACCACAAGGCGCCAAAGTCGGAACCTCAAGCTTGCGCCGTAAAACTCAGATTTTAAAACAGCGTCCGGATCTGGACATTATCGATTTACGCGGTAATGTCGGCACACGTTTATCTAAACTGGATGCAGGCCAGTATGATGCGATTATTCTGGCCAGTGCTGGTTTAAAACGCTTGGGTCTGGCAGAACGTATTCGTCATACTCTGACGCCTGAAGTCAGTCTGCCGGCTGTGGGTCAAGGGGCATTGGGACTGGAATGCCGTACTCATGATCAGACGGTGCTGGACTTGATTCAGCCACTCCTGCATGCGGATACAGATGCGTGTGTACGTGCCGAACGTGCCTTTAATGCCTATCTAGAAGGCGGATGTCAGGTGCCGATTGCTGGTTATGCCACGCTCAAAGAGGGTGTGATTTCAATCGAAGGTCGTGTGGGCAGTGTCGATGGAACAGTTTTGCTCCGGGCACAGCATACTGGCAAAATGGCAGCTGCGGAGCAATTGGGTGTAGAGCTGGCAAAAGACCTGCTTGATCAAGGTGCTGGCGAGTTGCTGAAAGCACTCTATTCACACTGATGTTATTGATTAATACCCGCCCCAGTGATCGTGCTGCAGGTTTGACCCAGCAGTTACAGGCAGCGCAAGTGCCTGTTTTAGAATTGCCTTTGCTCGAACTGCATGCAATGCCTTATTCCGATGAGCTGTCGATTTTGTATCAGCAGCTGGAGCAGGCACAGATTATTGTGGTGGTTAGCCCGACGGCTGCCCAGATTGGTATGCAATATTTTCAACAGGCTGGAGTCGCGCTCTCGACTTTGGCACAGGTGCATTGGGTGGCAGTGGGTAAAGCCACTGAACAGGCATTGGCGAGCTATGGCATTCATAGTCATGTGCCTGAGGTCGAAACTTCGGAAGGCATGCTGCAATTGCCTGTGTTGAAGCAACTGGCTTCTGGTTCAGGTGTAGCCTTCTGGCGCGGAGAAGGTGGTCGTCAATTTATGATGGATCATTTACGTGCCAGCAATATTAAAGTTTTAAACTTTATTTTGTACCGGCGGCAATGTCCTGAAACGACGGCAACGATTTTGGCAGAGAACTTGTCGCTGCTTAAGACGCAGCAGCGTTTTGCAGTTCTGATCACCAGTGAAGCGAGTTGGTTAAACTGGCTGACACTCTTGCAAAGGAATGCGGAGTTTATACAGCAAGCCTGTTATTTGGTTTTGGGGCCACGTTTGGCCACTATTCTTGGAGAATATCAACAGCAGCATCAGGCAAGTTTTCAATTCGTACAAATCGATGATTTAGACGCAAATACAATCTTGCAGAAAATGGGGCTGATATTAGGGAACGCATGAAGAAACTATTCATTGTATTGTTCATCTTGAGTATAGCGTGGCTAGTCAAGCTTAGCTATGACCTACATGTTCTGAATACAGCACAGACTGAATTCAATCAAAGCATCAATCAGTTACAGCAGCAAAATGCTAATCTCAATGATCAGTTCGTGGCTTTAAAACGCCAGATTTCTGCTCAGCAGGAAAATGCTGAAACCACTTCATCTAAAGCGCCAGTACGTGAAATGACAACTGATGCAACGCAAAATGATATTGTCTTGGTGCAGCAACATCTGGATCTGATCGAATTTGCACTACAACAGCAACAATACGCCACTGCGATTGAGAAATTAAATCAGTTATCTAATGAGCTGGATGATTATATTTTAGCGCCTGCCTTGGTCAGCAGCTTGCAGCAAGTGATTGCGAAAGATCAGGACATGCTGAAAAAATTCGTGAACAGTCGATTAGTGCAGCAAAATAAAGTAAAAGAACTCTTGGTGCAGATGGATGCTGAAATTGAAAAAGAAATTCAGACACCACATCGTCAGCGTCCAGAAACTCAACGCTCTTTCTGGCAGCGCTGGATTCAGGTTGAATCCGCAGATCAGCCAAGCACAGTCTTGATGCAACGGCATCTGGTACTGAAAGAGGCCCAGTTGCGCTTGCTCATCGCACAGAATACCTTACAAAAAGACCAATCTGTCGCTTTTCAGCAGGCACTGAATGCCGTGATTGAAGTCTTGGAACAATTGCCGGATGCACAGAGCCAAAAATGGATTCAGCAATTGTATCAAATCAAGGCCACCCCGATTACTCCGATTCCATTATTAAACACACGCACCCTAGTGGGCTAATTGCTTATGAAACAGATTCTGCTAGCCTATTTATTTGTCTGCCTGCTTGGTATTGCGGGGCTGAGTATCCTGAGTTATGGACATGGGGCTGGCTATGTCTATCTGTATTGGCGCGAGTGGCAGTTACAAACCACCCTCTGGTTTTTGGCCGCATCCTTGGTGAGCGTGAGTTTTCTGATGCATTGCATCTGGTATGCGATCAAGCAGTATCGCAGCCGTGAACAACGTAAAACTCAAACGGTCTTTAGTTTTTCCCGCTTACATCCTTATGAACAACTGGCAGTCATCTGGTTATTAAACGCTGCGCAGGATCAGCGGGATTTTATTCAGCAGTCTTTTACCAAGTCGGGTTTACTTAAACATATTATTGATGCACGTTTATCTTGGGGGCAACAGCAATATACCCATGCATTAACTGCTTTAAATCAGTCCAATCCCATGGCATTTGAATTGGCAGAATTACAGCGGATTGAAATTTATTTATCACAACAGCAAGGTGAACAAGCACTTACCCATTTAGAGTTTTTAAATCAGCATGAATTATCACCTTGGTTAATACAGGTTAAAACAGCCTATGAGCAGCGCCTTGTCGCCTTATGGGGGGTATTTGCCATGCAGTTTCCCTGGTTATATTTACGTTCGACCCAATATGGGCATTTAGACCAAGAAGTAAAAAAAACATGGCTTGAACAATTATTATTAGCCTATGACCAAGCCACACAGGACGATTTATTTTATTTACAGCAACGTTATTTAGATTTAAAACCGCAAATATTTGATCGTGACTATTCGGTCAAATTATTATGGTTGAAATTATTATTTAGAATGCCAGAAATGAGTGCCGAGCATGAAGTGCTTGCGATTCATTTAATGGAACAGCAATTTAATCAGGATGTATTTTATTTGTGGTTCCAACAACAGTTATTGCGTCAAAACCCGGATTATGATGCGATTGCACAACAGATTTCGCACTGGGAAACCAAGTATCCGGCATTACCGGTTTTAAGCTTTGCGAAATGGCATGTGTTGCAAGCCACAGGCTATACAGATCAAGCCCAGCAACTACTTGACTTGTATCCGGATGATATTCGTATGAGTTATTTAAGAATTAAAGCTGCCTTACAAGATCGGGAGGACTTGCTACAGCAGTTAAATGCAGTATTTGAATCGAATGTAAACTTTATAGAAATTAAGACTTGAGAATAATAATGTCAGAATTAAAACAATATCCAGTTATTTATGAACAAACAGTCGCATGGGGTGATATGGATGCCTTTGGACATGTCAATAATGCCATGTATTACCGTTATGTCGAAAGTGCGCGTCTGGCTTATCTAGGGATATTAGATATACATAATGAACCGGTATTTACGGTAGTGTCTTCAAATCAGTGCCGTTATTTAAAACCTGTGGTTTTTCCTGATCATTTAAAAGTGGCAGCACGTATTGAAGAAATCCGTAATAGTGCAGTCAGAATGCAATATCTATTATGGAGTGAAAAACAGCAAAGTATTGTGGCTACTTCAGAAGCAGTGATTGTCTGTGTCGATAAAAAGACCATGCAGAAAACAGAAATTCCGGAACATATTCGAGAAAAAATCAAAGCACTTGAATTAAGCGTTCAACATGAAATTTAAAAATGAATGAAGCATTTTATTTTGTAATTTTTTTTAAAATTTATTGTTATTGCTTTAAGGTTTTATATTGAATGTTTTATTTAATATAAATATGATGGGGCTATTATTTAACAAAACGAATAATATTATTTTTCGGAGAGCATTATGCCAGATATTACGCATTTATCAGTAGAAGAGTTAAAACGTTTACAAGCAGAAGCAGAGTCACTGATTGCTTCAAAAAAAGATCAAGAAATTGAAGGCGCTTATCAGCAAATCTTGGCAGTTGCCGAGAAAGTGGGTATGACAGTTGAACAGTTACTTGAATTTGGTGCGTCTAAGCGTAAGAAATCATCACGTAAGTCGGTTGAGCCGCGTTACCGTAGCAAAAGCAATCCGGACGATACCTGGACTGGCCGTGGTAAACAACCGCGCTGGTTAGTGGCAGAATTGGAAAAAGGCGCAAAGCTGGACGATTTTCTGATCTAGGCCTCCATTTGATCTGGTCATTAGGCTGTCATACAGACAGTCTAAGATGATTAAACCAAGCATACCTGCTTGGTTTTTTTATATCTATGAATTGGCGTTGGCAGAAAAGTGTGCATAATGTGTGAGTATAAGGGAAAAATTATAAATGGGGATTTGGACTTGAGCGATTGGTCGTGGTGGGGATGAGCAGTAAACCGAAAACTTTAAGATGGTTGATCCTTACTCTTGTTGCATTTTTTATTTTTGTCGTATTACAAGTGCCAGCGGCCTGGTTAATTTCAAAATTTTATAAAAATAACCAGACTTTGCATAATGTAAACGGAAATATCTGGCAGGGAAGTGCGGACTGGAAAAAAGGCAATCTTCGGGGCAGTCTGAACTGGAAAGTACGGCCTCTGGATTTGCTGTTGCTGCGGGTTGGGGCACATGTGGATTTGCATAGCGGCAATACCCAGCTTTCCGGGATCATGGCTTATGGTCTGAATAAGTCTTTGATTGTCAAAAATCTTGAAGGGCAGGTCGCGCCTGAAACCTTAAAAAAAGTTGCAGACTGGCAATGGCCGAGTACTGCGATTCAGTTTAAAGATCTGGATTTTAAATATAAAAAAGATCAGGGTTTCAGTCAGGTGGCTGGGCAAATGCAATGGGCGGGTGGTGAGCTGATTTATACCTTTGCTCAGCGTCAGGAACGCATGAATGTACCCGCCATGACTGGACAACTCGCAGATGAAAGCGGACAGCTGTTAATTGATGTTCGGGATAGTCGCGATCAACGCATGCTGAATATCAAGCTTGATCCGAATCTGATGCTGGATATCCAGCTCACCCAGCGCTTTTTAATGAATGCGCCTTCCTATGAAGGTAAAGCCGGATTGGATACCTATGTGATCAGTACCCGCCAACCCTTAATGGGAGGCTTGAACTGATGGCAGTTTCTCTGAATGATTTAAAAAATATTGAACTGAAACAGATCAATCGTGCTGCACCTGTGGTTTTGTTACTGCTCATCCTGTATCTATGCTGGAAGCTGGCGGCTTTGTTCTGGTTGCTGATAGCTCCACCACAAGCCATGCAGCTGGATCGGGTTGAACTGGGTTCACAACAGGCACAAATTCCGAATATCGGTGCATTTTCACTGTTTCAGGAAGTTGGGCAGTCTGCGGGTGCTGTTGAAACGGCCAATATCATTTTACAAGGGGTGGTGGTTGCCAGTCCAAGTTATAACTCTTCTGCGGTACTGAAAATTAATGATCAGGTCGATCGTTACCGTGTCGGGGAAATGCTGGCCAATAGCGGTTTTGAGTTGGCTGAGGTGTATTGGGATCGGGTTATTCTGCGTCGATCCACAGGTGCTACTCAGGAAGTCTTATTCAAAGGTCTGGAAAATGGTTTGAATCAGCCGATTGTGCCGGAAACATCAGCATCTTCAAGTTCAATGCCTGCTATGCCTTCTAGTAGTATGCCTGAGCAGCCTTCGCCACAGAATGAAATTGGTCGAGCCATCCAGCAGATGCAGGAAAACAAGGACCAGTATTTACAAAATATGGGGGTCAGTGCAGCAGATGGTAGTTATGAAGTAACTTCACGCACACCGGCTGCATTGCGTAATCGCCTGGGTTTAAGACCAGGCGACCGGATCTTGTCTTTAAATGGTCAGACGCTGAGCCAAGGACAGACCGAAGCACAATTACTGGAACAGGCCCGACGTGAAGGTCAGGTCAAACTCGAAATAAAACGTGGTGATCAGGTGATGACCATACAACAAGATTTGAAGTGATGTGTCATCACGCATAGGGTTAGGAAACACGAAAGTTTATGGCTTTATTTAATAATAATCGATCAGCATGGGCATTCTGTGTGGCCGCACCGTTAATGGCCATGGTCAGTACGGCGAGTTATGCACAAACCTGGAAAATTAACCTTCGAGATGCTGACTTAACTGCATTCATTAATGAAGTGGCCGATATTACCGGCAAAAACTTTGCAGTCGATCCGCGGGTACGTGGCAACGTAACAGTCATTTCCAATAGAGCCCTGAATAAAAATGAAGTCTATGACCTGTTTTTAGGCGTACTGAATGTCAACGGTGTGGTGGCAATTCCTTCGGGTAATACCATCAAGCTGGTTCCGGACAGCAATGTCAAAAGCTCAGGCATTCCCTATGATGCCAGAAGCCGCGCCAGTGGTGACCAGATTGTGACACGGGTGTTGTGGCTGGAAAATACCAATCCGAATGACCTGATTCCTGCATTACGTCCCTTGATGCCGCAGTTTGCCCATTTGGCGGCAGTGCCGGGGACAAATGCACTGATTGTGTCGGATCGCGCCAGCAATATTTACCAGTTGGAAACCATTATTCGCAACCTGGATGGCACCGGTCAGAATGATATTGAAGCGGTCAGCTTACAATCGAGTCAAGCCGAAGAAATGATTGGACTGATCGAGTCCATGACTGCCACCGGTGGAGCTAAAGATGTCCGCGGTTCACGGGTGCGGGTGATTGCAGATACCCGTACCAACCGGATTATCATCAAAGGTGATCCCACGACGCGCAAACGGGTGCGTCAAGTAATCGAAACCTTGGATGTACCGGCTGCGGATCGTTTGGGTGGATTAAAAGTTTTTCGTCTGAAATATGCCAGCGCTAAAAATCTTGCGGAAATCTTGCAGGGTTTGGTAAGCGGGCAGGCGGTGAACAGTAATTCAAATTCGAGTAGTACATCCTCGAACTCGTCTTCGCTCAGTTCTAGTAGCAATTTAAATAACAATAATACCAGCACAGGTTCAAGTAGCAACACCTCTTCAGGCATTCAGCTGAATAGCGGCATGAATAATGAGCAGGGCGGAATTACCAGCTTTAATAGCAATGGCGTCAGTATTATTGCCGATACCACACAAAATTCTCTGGTGGTGAAAGCAGATCCACAACTGATGCGGGAAATTGAATCGGCAATTGACCAGCTAGATATCCGTCGTCAACAGGTGCTGATTGAAGCCGCGATTATTGAAGTTGAAGGAACCGATGCGGATCAACTCGGTGTGCAATGGGCCTTGGGTGATATCAGCAGTGGTATTGGGCTGGTGAACTTCGATAATTTTGGGACTAGCCTGAAAAATATTGCGGCCGGTTATCTCACCGGTGGTGGTGCAGGTGCTGCAAGTGCCGTGGGCGCAGGTAGCTCACTGGTACTCGGTGATTATCGTGAAGGGAGTGATGGTTCCCGACGTCTGTATGGTGCGATGATTCAGGCACTCAAAGAAACCACTAAATCCAACCTGTTGTCTACGCCGTCGATTGTGACCATGGACAATGAAGAAGCCTATATTGTGGTGGGTGAAAACGTACCCTTTGTCACAGGCTCAGTGTCTACAGGCGCTGCTGGAGTTGCTAATCCCTATACCACCATTGAACGTAAGGATGTCGGGGTCACTTTAAAGGTGGTTCCACATATTGGCGAAGATGGTACGGTACGCCTGGAAGTGGAACAGGAAGTTTCTGATGTCAAAGCCAGTAAAGGGCAGGCGCAGGATCTGGTGACGAGCAAACGTGCAATTAAAACCTCAATTCTGGCCGAACATGGACAAACCATTGTGCTTGGTGGTCTGATTTCGGATAACACCAGTTATGGACGCCAAGCGGTGCCGGGTCTGGGTGCAATTCCAGGCTTAGGACGTTTATTCCGTTCTGAAGGTAAATCCAATCAGAAGCGTAACTTATTGATCTTTATCCATCCAACCATTGTGGGGGATAAAAATGCAGTGCGTAAACTGACCCAGCAACGTTATAGTCAGTTATATAGTCTGCAACTCGCACTCGATTCAGACGGGAACTTTGCCAAATTGCCAGAAAGTGTTGAAGATGTGTATCAACAGCGAATTCCGGTATCCAGAACGCCCTTGCAAAACTCGACCTATCAAACTGTGCCGACCGCACCGGTTCAGGCACAACCAGTTAATGTAGTCGCCACGCCGGTCGCGATAGAACCAGTGATTCAGCGACAAGTGGTAGAACCCGTCCAACAGGTAGAAAAAAGTAAAAATACCGTTACAACAACCACACTTAGACCCAAAAGCTAAGCCATTCGTATTTGCAGACAGCATGTTATGATAATGTCAAAGAGAACAGAGAAGTAACTTTCATGACTTGGAAAATACACGCGATTACAGGCGACTTAACAGGACAGGAAATTAGCATTGACCGTGACATGCTGGTAGGGCGTCATCAGGCTGCGGATATCGTGTTACAGGCTGCGGAAATCTCCCGTAAACATGCGGCATTTTTACTGAAAGATGATGCGCTCTGGGTGCAGGATTTGGGTTCATCGAATGGCACTTTCGTCAATGATGTGCAGATTGCGCAAGAAACCTTATTAAAGCAGGATGACATTGTTCAGTTTGCCAGCTTGAAATTTTCAGTAATGGCGCCTGCGGCTGCAGTAGAGGTTCCAGCAGAAATTGAAGCAACGGCAGAAAAAGTCGTGGAACAGGTCGAAGTCGCTGAGCCTACACCTGCACAGCAAATGAATGATCAGGGAATGCCGGAACTGAAACATCGTGATGCTACGGTACAATTAACCCGTGATGGCATGCCAACCAATGTTGGTATTCCAAAACCGGCGCCTATTCCGGAAGGCGTAGACATTAGTGCGGTGAAACCAGAGCCTACCCCAATTCCGGTTGAGCAGCCTGTATCACGTGTAGAACATAAAAAAGAAACCCAGAAAAATGTATCTGTTGGTTTGATTTCAGTGATTGTGCTGATTATTTTAGCAATTATGGCTTGGTTATTGTTCAAATAAGCCGATGATTGGTTACAATCAAGGCATGCACCGCGCATGCCTTTTTTGTGGCTGCGAATATTATAAAAGAGGGTCGGGATGTCTATTGCACAATTAGAAAAGCGCGAACTGATCTTATTCGATTTGGATGGTACCTTGGTGGATTCAGCACATGATCTGTATCGCGCCATGAATATGAGCTTGAATGTGCTGCAATTGCCTCTGGTGACTGAAGAGCAGGTACGGACCTGGGTAGGTAAGGGCACGTCGATATTCTGTGAAAGTGTACTCCAGCATCTGGTCGGTGAAGTCACACCGGTACAGCATCAAGAGCTCTTAAACACTTTTCTGGATATTTATAATGTCGATCCCTGTGTTGATACCGTTCCTTTTCCGGGAATCCTGAAATTTCTGGACTGGGCCAAAGCTCAAGGTAAAACCCTGATTTGTGTGACCAATAAGCCTGAACTTCCTGCCCGCAGTATTTTAGATACCTTGGATATGGCTCATTATTTTGCCGATACCATTGGTGGCGACCGTTTTACTGAGCGTAAACCACATCCGCGCCAGTTGCTGCACTGTGTCGAACATTATAAGGTGAGCAAAGAACAGGTCTTGTTGATTGGAGACTCTTCCAATGATGTTGAAGCCGCACGCCGCGCCGGGATTGATTGTGTTGTAGTCAGCTATGGCTATAATCATGGTGAAAATATTGCAGATTGTCAGCCACAGCAGATTGTGGATGATCTTAGAGAATTACTTGCCTAATACGCGTACTAAGGAAAGAAAATGAATAGTTGTAAGGTTTTTCGATGGCGTCGCTCAGTTCAATTTTATTTACATACTGAGTAACCCTAATTTAAAGAGAAAAACCGCATGACCACTCAAGCACAATTCCAGCAACTTGCTGCGCAAGGCTATAACCTCATTCCTGTTTACCGTCAGCGCCTGGCAGATACCGATACACCACTTTCTATTTTTGCTCGGCTTAAACAGCATCAACAGGCTTATTTATTCGAGTCTGTAGAAGGTGGTGAGAACTGGGCACGTTATTCGATTATCGGATTAGGTGAATCTACCGTATTTTCCTGCAATGCGGGCGAACTGACGGTACAGCATGCAGATGGTTCAATTGAAAAGCAGCACTGTGCTGACCCATTTCAATATATTCGAGACTTTCAGGCGCAATTTAAGGTGCCAACTCAAGCAGAATTGCCGGACTTGCCGAGTTTTACAGGCGGGTTGGTGGGCTACTTTGGTTATGACGCTGTGCGTTATATTGAACCGAAATTAAAAAATGTGCCTGAAGCGGATCCGGTTGGATTACCCGATATCTGGATGATGCTGTCTAAAACTGTCATTGTGTTTGATAATTTAAAAGATACCTTGTTCTTGATTGTACATGCCGATGCCACTGCTCCGGGTTCTTATGAAAAAGCACATGAACAATTAAATGAATTAGAAAATATTCTGGCCACGCCCATCAGTCTTAAAGCTGAAAAACATACGCCGCCACATTTCGAGTCCCTCACCGGACATGACAACTTCATTGCCTCGGTAGAAAAAGTCAAAGAGTATATTCGTGCTGGCGATGTAATGCAGGTCGTACCCGGGCACCGGATGGTGTCTGACTTCGATGGAGACCCGCTACAGGTGTATCGTGCGCTGCGTCATCTCAATCCATCGCCGTATTTGTTTCTTGTGCAAGGGCAGACCTTGGAAAACAATACGCCATTCCATATTGTCGGCTCTTCTCCTGAAATTCTGTCCCGTCTGGAAAATGGTATTGCTACCGTACGACCGCTTGCGGGAACACGCCCACGCGGTAAAACCAAAGAAGAGGATCTGGCGCTTGAGCAGGACTTACTCTCTGACGAAAAAGAAATTGCTGAACATGTCATGCTGATTGATCTGGGACGTAATGATGTGGGACGCATTGCAAAAATTGGCAAAGTGCAGGTAACTGATCAAATGGTGATCGAACGTTATTCACATGTGATGCATATTGTCTCCAATGTGCAGGGTGAAGTACGTGATGATGTCGATGCTCTTGACGTTTTTAAGGCAACTTTCCCCGCAGGCACACTTTCAGGCGCGCCAAAAATCCGTGCCATGGAAATTATTGATGAAGTTGAGCCGGTAAAACGTGGAATTTTCGGTGGCGCTGTTGGTTATTTAGGCTGGCATGGCGAAATGGACATGTCGATTGCGATTCGTACCTGTGTCATTCGCGAAAATAAGGTCTATGTTCAGGCTGGAGCAGGGTTAGTTGCCGACTCAAATCCTGAATCTGAGTGGAATGAAACCCAAATAAAAGCTCGCGCAGTGATCAAAGCGGTTGAATTATCATCAAATGGTTTGATTTTATGAGTTTTTGAGGTTTTTTTTGAAAAAAACACTTGCAAGGATTCTGAGTTTTGCTAAACTGCACACCGTTCCGATACGAAACGTACGAAACACTAAGAAACGCCGGCATAGCTCAGTTGGTAGAGCAACTGACTTGTAATCAGTAGGTCCACAGTTCGAATCCGTGTGCCGGCACCATCTTAGAGGTTTGGTAGTGTGAAGTAATGAACAGCACTGATGTAAGTGTAAAAAATGGTGAGGTTCCCGAGCGGTCAAAGGGGGCGGACTGTAACTCCGCTACGAAAGTTTCGAAGGTTCGAATCCTTCCCTCACCACCAATTTTAAGACTTCAATAAGTGGTTTGTACCAACATCGTGCGGGAGTAGCTCAGTTGGTAGAGCGGTAGCCTTCCAAGCTACATGTCGCGAGTTCGACCCTCGTCTCCCGCTCCATTGAAGTACTAATATTTGCTCTTATAGCTCAGTGGTAGAGCACTCCCTTGGTAAGGGAGAGGTCTCGAGTTCAAATCTCGATAAGAGCTCCAGATTACAGTTTAGCAACTCTGTTGCAAAGAAATTCCAAAAGCAGGCTATTTAGTCTGCTTTTCAAGTATTTGGTGTTCGGTTTTTTTAAACGATATGTCGGAGCTGGGTTTTACTCAGAATTGTGTTCGACGTAAACGAGGAAGATTAACATGGCTAAGGCTAAGTTTGAACGTAATAAGCCACACGTTAACGTGGGCACAATTGGTCACGTTGACCATGGTAAAACAACTTTAACAGCTGCAATTGCAACTGTATGTGCGAAGAAAT